>NZ_CP049780.1:198171-383585 GCF_011193355.1 Streptomyces sp. JB150 | reverse complement strand
GGCGGCAGGTAGACGACGTCGAACCCCATCCCCGCGATCGCCGGGAGACGCCGGGCGGCCGTGCGGAACGTACCGTGGGGGCGGTCCTCCGTCCCCTCCGAGCGGGGGAAGAACTCGTACCACGACCCGTACAGCGCCCGCTCCCGCTCCACCAGCAGGGGATACGGGGGCGTGCGGGTGAGCAGTTCGCGCAGCGGGTACCGGGCGAGGACCGCGTCCACCTCCGGGGTGAGCGCCGCCGCCAGGCGGGTCGCCACCGGCAGGGAGTCGTCGCGCAGGGTCCGTACGGCGGCCAGGACCACCTCGCGCGCGGCGGCCTCGGGCACCTCGGCGGCGACCCGTTCGTACAGGTCGGCGCCTTCCTCCAGCACCAGCCGGGTGTCGATCCCGGCCGGCACCTTGACGCCCGCGACGTGCCGCCAGGTGGTGAGCGGGTCGCTCCACGCCTCCACGGTGTACGTCCAGCGGCCCTCGGCCGTCGGAGTGACCTCCGCGCCCCAGCGGTCGCTGCCCGGGGCGAGTTCCCGCATCGGCGTCCACGGGCCGGGCCGGCCCGCGGGATCGCGCAGGACCACATTGGCGCCGACCGCGTCATGGCCCTCGCGGAACACGGTGGCGGTGACCTGGAACGTCTCGCCCGTGACCGCCTTCGCCGGGCGCCTGCCGCACTCGACCGCCGGATGGACGTCCCGCACCGGGATGCGCCCGATGGCCACCGTCGTGTTCATGGGTCTCACCTCCGCCGTACTCGGAGCCGGGCCGTGCGGCCCGGCTCGTGATCCTGCGCCGAAAGGGTGGTTTACCGGGCCACCCGGGAACGGGGTCCCGAGGGCGGTCCGCGCCGGGCGGGGCCGTTCCTGCGGGGCCGGTCGTTCTGTTCCTGCAAATAGGTGGTCAGCGTGGTGCGCAGAAACCGTTCGGCCGCGTCCGCGGCCTCCCGAGCACACCGCTTCCCCATGAGCACACACAGGGTGTAACCCGAGTCCTCGAAGGTCGCCCGCACCGCGCGGTCGGTCGGGGAGGCGAGCATCACTCGCTCCCACGCCCGGTACCGCCGCAACTGCCGGGCGACTTCGGCTCTGGCGGGTAGCAGCATGGCGCCGTTCACCTTCCGGGGCACTCGAGGCACGTTCCCGACGGTCGGGCCGGTGGCCGTGCACGACAGCGGGCACGGAATCTCCGTTACGGCGATCGAGGCCTTCACTCATGGTGCACGCACGGCGACCCAGCGTCTTGTTAGAGCTTCAACCACCTCTCGTGTCCCGCTCGTGTTGCACGAATGGGCTAGCAGTCCCACTGTTGAGGTGACTCAGAAGCGAGCGGTGTTCACGCTTCGTGTCCGAGGAGGGGGATTCGGCCCGCTAGGGCGAGGAAGAAAGCGAGATCCTCGCCGGTGAGGAGCCAACACGATGAAGACCGCAGTGCCCTGCTACTACCACCTCGACGTGGAAGTCAGTCCGGAACGCGTGGGACAGGTCAGCCGCATCCTGGCCGCTCATCTCAGGTACTGGGACCTCGAGAACCTGGTCGACACCGTCTGCCGCAGCACCGAGCTGCTGCTGAAGGCCATCGACGAACACGCCACGGACAAGAACACGTCGATCGAGATGTGGTGGAACGGCCAGCACCTGATCACCGCCGTCGGCGACCACGACCGCAACCTCCGCCCGGACCAGGACCTGCGCGCCTGCCTGGAACACATCGCCGCCATCAGCGACGGCTGGGGCTGCTGCGCCACCGACACCGGCTCCAAGGTGATCTGGTTCTCCCAGCGCGCCCGCGCCGGCCGCAGCGCCCCGCTGGTCCCGACGGCCCCCGCCCCGCGACTGCGCGAGGGTCTCCAGGTGCCGCGCGCCCTGCCGGTCACCGTCCTGGCCGCACCGGCGGACTCCGCCGACAGCCCTCTGGAGGACGCACGGTGACGCGTACCACGCACCGGAACGCCGGGGTGCCCGTGTGGAGCGGGCACCCCTACCCGCTGGGTGCCTCCTACGACGGCCAGGGCACCAACTTCGCGCTCTTCAGCGAGGTCGCCGAACGCGTCGAACTCGTCCTCGTCGACGACGACGGACGGCACCGCACGGTGCCGGTGCACGAGGTCGACGGCTTCGTCTGGCACTGCTACCTGCCCGGCGTCGGACCGGGCCAGCGCTACGGCTACCGGGTGCACGGACCCTGGCACCCGGCCGTCGGCCAGCGCTGCAACCCCGCGAAGCTGCTGCTCGACCCGTACGCCACCGCCGTCGACGGGCAGATCGACAACCATCCCTCGCTGTACGAGCGGTCACCCGCCGGGCCCGACCCGTCGGACAGCGCCGGGCACACCATGCTCGGCGTGGTCACCGACCCGTACTTCGACTGGGGCGGCGACCGCCCGCCGCGGCGCCCGTACGCGGACACCGTGATCTACGAGGCCCACGTCAAGGGCATGACCCGTACCCATCCGGACGTGCCGCCCGAGTTGCGCGGCACCTACGCCGGACTCGCCCACCCCGCGGTCGTCGACCATCTGACCTCGCTGGGCGTCACCGCCGTCGAGCTGATGCCCGTGCACCAGTTCGTGCACGACGGGGTGCTCCAGGACCGCGGTCTGTCCAACTACTGGGGCTACAACACCATCGGCTTCTTCGCCCCGCACAACGGCTACGCCGCCGACGCCACCGGCGGCCGGCAGGTCGCCGAGTTCAAGGCGATGGTCAAGGCGCTGCACGAGGCCGGCCTGGAAGTGATCCTCGACGTGGTCTACAACCACACCGCCGAGGGCAACGAGAAGGGCCCCACGCTGTCCTTCCGGGGCATCGACAACTCGTCGTACTACCGCCTGGTCGACGGTGACTGGCGGCACTACTACGACACCACCGGCACCGGCAACAGCCTGCTGATGCGGCACCCGTACGTGCTCCAGCTGATCATGGACTCGCTGCGGTACTGGGTCACCGAGATGCACGTCGACGGCTTCCGCTTCGACCTCGCGGCGACCCTGGCCCGCCAGTTCCACGAGGTGGACCGGCTGTCGGCGTTCTTCGACCTGATCCAGCAGGACCCGGTGATCAGCAGGGTCAAGCTGATCGCGGAGCCCTGGGACGTCGGTGAGGGCGGCTACCAGGTGGGCAACTTCCCGCCGCTGTGGTCGGAGTGGAACGGCATGTACCGCGACACGGTCCGCGACTTCTGGCGCGGCGAGGAGTACACGCTCGGCGAGTTCGCCTCCCGGCTGACCGGGTCGTCCGACCTCTACCAGCACAGCCGCCGCCGGCCGCGCGCCAGCGTCAACTTCGTCACCGCCCACGACGGGTTCACCCTGCGCGACCTGGTCTCGTACAACGACAAGCACAACGAGGCCAACGGCGAGGGCAACCGGGACGGCGAGAGCAACAACCGCTCCTGGAACTGCGGCGCCGAGGGCGACACCGACGACCCGGCGGTGCTGGAGCTGCGCGCCCGCCAGCAGCGCAACTTCCTCGCCACGCTGATGCTGTCGCAGGGCATCCCGATGCTGTGCCACGGCGACGAGCTGGGCCGCACCCAGCGCGGCAACAACAACGCGTACTGCCAGGACAACGAGGTCTCCTGGATCGACTGGCGGCTCGACGGGGACCAGCGCGGGCTGCTGGAGTTCACCCGGTACGTGATCGGGCTGCGCGCGGCGCACCCGGTGCTGCGGCGCCGGCGGTTCTTCCGCGGCGAGACGGCCGTGCACGCCGGCCAGCCGCTGCCCGACCTCGTCTGGCTGCTGCCCAACGCCTGCGAGATGACCGACCAGGACTGGCAGCGCTCCGACGCGCACTGCGTCGGCGTCTTCCTCAACGGCGACGCCATCGCCGAACCCGACTCCCAGGGCCGTCCGGTCGTCGACGACTCCTTCCTGCTGCTGCTGAACAGCTACTGGGAGCCCGTCGACTTCCGCCTCCCGGACGCCGCCTACGGGGAGCGCTGGACGACCGTCCTGGACACGGCCGACCCGGACGCCCCGGACGAGACCGAGCACAAGGCTGGCAGCGTCGTCGCGGTGGAGAGCCGCAGCCTGGTCCTGCTGTCCCGGCCGCCGCGGGGCACGAGGAGCGGCAGCTGAGCCGGACGGCGCACCCGGACGGCGCAAAGGTGAGCGGGCGGCCCCGACGGCCGCCCGCTCACCGCGCCGCACCTCGTCCGCTCCCCTGCGGCTCCCGTCGTTCCTACCGCTCCCGCCGGGACGTCACCGTGAACTGCGCGCCGTCGGGGTCGCGCAGCACCGCCTCGTCGGAGCTCTCGCGCAGCACGCTGCCGCCGTGCAGCTCCGCGGCGCGCGCGCAGGCGGCCACGTCGGGCACGGAGAAGTGCACCTGCCAGTGCGGCCGGATGGTGGGGTCGGGCGCCGCCTCGACGGCACCGGACTCGATCCGGGCCACGATGTCGCCCCGGCTGCGCAGCACGACCTCCTCGCCCTCGTACTCCACCTCGCAGCAGCCCGGCCGTGCCGAGGCCCAGTCCAGGACCTCGCCGTAGAAGATCGCGGCGTCGAAGGCGTCGCGGGTGTGCAGCCGGACGAACGCGGGGGCCGCCCGGCGCCAGGTCTCCCAGTCGGAGAAGAGCGCGCCCTCCCAGATGCCGAAGGTCGCTCCGTCCCGGTCGGCCAGCAGCGCCCCGCGCCCGGGCGGGAAGGAGATCGGGCCGACCGCGACGGTGCCGCCGCGTTCCTGCACCCGGCTCGCCACCTCGTCCGCGCTGCGCACCGCGAAGTACGGCGTCCAGGCGACCGCCGCGTGCCACACGCCGGCCAGCCCGGCGACCCCGGCCACCGGCGCTCCGTTCGCGAGGGCGATCCGGAAGCGGTCGCCGAGCTTGACCGATCGCCACTGCCACCCCAGCACGGCCGAGTAGAACGACTCCGTGGTGGCCAGGTCCCGGCTGGTCAGGCTCACCCAGCAGGGCGCACCGAAGACGGAGTCGGTCGAGACGACCTCCCTCGGACGGGCGGAGGGTGTGGGGTGCTGTGTCATGGCAGTCGTTCCCTGGGTTCGTGGGGCCGGCGGCCACCGGTTGCACACCAGTGTCCAACCGGAACCGCCCTCGGCGCCTGCCGAGTACCCCGGTGGCACCACAGACGCGTGGTGGCACGATGGACGGGTGGCACACACACCGAGCGAGCCGGCCGACGAGACGGACCGGATCTTGGCACTCCAGCGAGAAGTGGCCCAGCTCAAGGAGGCCGTCTCCTCCCACGCCGTCGTGGACCAGGCGATCGGGATGATGGTGGCGCTGGGCCGGGTCACGCCCGAGCAGGGCTGGACGGTGCTGAAGGAGGTCTCCCAGCACACGAACATCAAGCTGCGCAATGTCGCCGAGCTGATCCTCATCTGGGGCCGCCACGGGCAGATGCCCCCGGAGATCCGCGCCGAGCTGGAGGACGCCCTCGACCGCCACGGCCCGACCCAGATCCCGGGAGCACCGCCCGAGGACGGCCAGACCGCCCTCGGAGACGCCTAGGGGAAGTACAGGGGCTGCTCCGGACGACACCGCCTAGCGTGCCTCGGTGAGCAGCTCCTCCCGCAGCCGGGCGAAGCAGGCGCTCAGCAGACGTGAGACGTGCATCTGCGAGATGCCCAGCTGGTCGGCGATGGTGCTCTGCGTCATGCCGCAGAAGAAGCGCAGGTAGAGGATGGTGCGCTCGCGCTCGGGCAGGGCCTCCAGACAGGGCCGGACGGCCACCCGGTCGACCACGACGTCGAAGCGCGGGTCGGGGCCGCCTATCGCGTCCCCGAGGGCGTAGCCGTCGGTGCCGGGCATCTCGGCCTCCAGGGAGAGCGCCGTGAAGCACTCCAGGGCCTCCATGCCGGTGGCCACCTCGGCCTCGCTCAGCTGGGCGTGCTCGGCGATCTCGGCGACCGTCGGCGCCCTGCCCGGCGTGGTCTGGGCCAGCTCCTTGGCGGCCCGCCGCACCCGGTTGCGCAGATCCTGGACGCGCCGGGGCACGTGCAGGGTCCACATGTGGTCCCGGAAGTGCCGCTTGATCTCACCGGTCACGGTGGGCACGGCGTACGCCTCGAAGGCGCGGCCGCGCGACGGATCGTAGTGATCGACGGCCTTGACCAGGCCGAGGGCCGCGACCTGGTACAGATCCTCCAGGGCCTCGCCGCGGCCGCGGAAGCGGACGGCGATCCGCTCGGCCATCGGCAGCCACAGGCGGACCAGCTCGTCCCTGAGCGCCCTGCGCTCGGGGCTGCCCTCGGGGAGCTTCTGGAGTCGTTCGAACGCTTCCGTGGTGTCCGGAGCGTCGTCGTGCGGGTGCTGCTTCGTTCTGCCGGCCGTACGCATGGTGCGCGTGCCTCCCTCAGGGGGTGCCGGATGGACGGACACCGTGGGAGGCGCGGTTCGGGCACTGGCATGCGGGACGCCGGGGTCCCCTGCGCACGGGCTCCCACGGACGTGCCTCCTGTCCGAAGCACTTCCCAGGAGATTCCCGGCGCAAATCGGGACGAAACGCCTTTCATGAATATTCCGGCCTTTTCGTAGGGAACGACAGGGCGCCGGCGATCACCGGCCCGCGCGGCGGGGGAGCACGGGCCCGGCGCCCGGAACGTGATGTACGGCACGCCCGCGCACCCGCCCCGGCCGGGCCGCGGCGGATTCGTCCTGCCCACGGCTTGATCACCGATCGGGGCCCGGAAAACCGGGGCAACAGCCCATTCCGCTCATTTGACAGTGCGCTCAGCCCACGGATAGGAAGCAGCTTCAGAGGTCGAGAGGTGCAGTGTGTACGAGCCGAACGTGGTCGGGGACTGGCAGGACTGCGAGGAGCACGCCGGTCTGCGTCTGCGCGTCCACCGACTGGAGCTTGCCGAGCCGCCGCGCGGCCGGGACGACGCCGCGGACGGACTGACGTACTTCCGCCTCCGCGTCACCGTCGAGAACCGCGGCACCGAGCGGTTCGGCGTCCACCTGGAGGACGGCCAGATCGACGTGCGGATCGGCCCCGACGGGGAGAGCGCGTTCATGGACTGGCGCAACTCCCAGTTCATCGAGGGCTACGACGTCTACCCGCTGCGCCGGGTCACCGCCGTGGTGTACGCCGCCGGACCGGAGGCCGCGCTCGGCCAGGTGGACGTGCAGATCCAGCTGCGGGTGGACGACGAGTGGGCCGACCGCAGGATGTGGTCCGGCGGCATCGGCCTGCCCGAGGGGACGGCCTGCGCGCACTCCGTCGCGGGCCGCGACAGCCTCGCCCACCAGGTGAGCACCTTCCTGCGCGACCAGGCGGAGGAAGGCACCGCCTGACCCCCGGCAGGCAAGCACCGCCCGACCACCGCGTCAGTGCGGGATGCCGTCGATGATCTCCCGGGCGCCCTGCCGCAGCAGCGCCACCGCGACCGAGGTGCCGAGGGTGGCCGCGTCCAGCCGGCCGGCCCACTCGTGGGCGTTGAGGCGGGTCTTGCCGTCCGGGGTGAACACGCAGGCGCGCAGGGACAGTTCGCCGCCGCGGTCCACCCGCGCGTAACCGGCGATCGGGCTGTTGCAGTGGCCCTGGAGCACATGCAGGAACATCCGCTCGGCGGTCGCCTCGCGATGGGTGTCCGGATCGCCGAGGGCGCTGACCGCGTCGATGAGGGCGGTGTCGTCCTCCCGGCACTGCAGGGCGAGGATGCCCGCGCCGATGGGCGGCATCATCGTCTCCGGCGACAGCACCTCGCTGATCACGTCCCGGCGGCCGATCCGCTCCAGGCCGGACACCGCGAGCAGCAGGGCGTCCGCCTCGCCCGCCGCCAGCTTCTCCAGCCGCCGGTTGGCGTTGCCGCGCAGCGGCACGCACGCCAGGTGCGGGTGACCGGCGGCGAGTTGGGCGATCCTGCGCACCGACGAGGTGCCGATCCGCGTTCCGGGCGGCAGCTGGTCCAGGGTGCGTCCGCCCGGGTGCACCAGCGCGTCGCGGATGTCGTCGCGCCGGAGGAACGCGGCGAACACCGTGCCCGCCGGCAGCGGCCGGTCGGCGGGCACGTCCTTGACGCAGTGCACCGCGAGATCGGCCGTGCCCGCCAGCAGCGCGGCGTCGACCTCCTTGGTGAAGGCCCCCTTCCCCTCGACGAGGGAGAGGTCCCCCAGCCACTTGTCGCCGGTGGTCTTCACGGGCACGACCTCGGTGCGCACACCGGGATACCGGGCGGACAGCTCCGCGCGGACCCGCTCCACCTGGGCCAGGGCCATGGGCGAGTCGCGCGAGACGATACGGATCAGTTCCGGAACGGACATGCCGGACACGATAGCCCCAACGGCGGGCCGGCCCCCTGGGGTCCGGCTCGAATCCCCCGGCGGGGAACGTCAGTTCGCGACCGGAAGGGTGAAGCGCACCTTCTCCTGGGCGTGGCCGCGGGCGCCCAGCCGGCCGTAGAAGCGGATCGCGCCCTCGTTCCAGGCGGGAGTCTGCCACCGCACCTCGGCCAGGCCCAGGGCGCGGGCCTCCGCGAGCACCGCGTCCATGAGCCGCGCGCCCAGTCCCCGGCCCCGGTGGTCCGGGTCGAGGAACAGGCAGTCCATGTGCAGGAACTCGCAGCCGTCCCAGGTGGACACTTCGGGGGCGCAGGTGGCGTAGCCGACGACCTCGCCGCCGGGTGCCTCGGCGACCAGGCAGCGCAGCCGCGGCGCGGAGCGGGCGAACAGCAGGGTGTCGAGGCGTTCGGCGAGGCCCGGTGCGGGCGGCGCGGCCCGTTCGTACGCGGTGTGCAGCCGGGCCAGTTCGGCGACCCGGGGCAGGTCGGCGGGGCGGGCGGGCCGCACCACGGGCGCGCCGCTCACCGCACCGTCCCCTCGACGGTGTCCGCGCTCCAGGCGGTGAGCCGGTCCGGCAACGGCCCCGTGCCGTCCAGGACATGCCGGGAGAAGGCCGCCCGCTCGTGCGCCAGCAGTGCCGCCTCCCACACACAGGGCGCGAGCCCGGCGCGCCCCGGCCGCAGCCGCGCGGGATCGCCGGCCGGGCCGGTGAACACCGCGAGGTCCGCCATGTGCCCCTCGATCCAGGTGTGGAGGACCACGTAGTCGCCGTCGCCGCCCGCGTGCAGGATCAGTACGGACAGGCCCAGGGAGCCGCGCTGCCCGCCGAGTGCCAGATGGCCCTCGGCGATCCGCAGGGCGGCCTCGACGTCCCGTGCGGTGACCGTGCGTCCGGGGGCCTGGAGGGCGTACGTCTTCACCAGGTGCCCGGCGGCCTCCCGGGTGCCGGCCGGGCGTGCGGTGCGGGCGTGATGGCCGTCGGCCAGGGCGAGCAGGGCGTCGGCGGCGAGCGCCGGCGGCAGCGTGTCGTCATGATCCATCCGGCCATCATCGGCCGAACGGCCCTCATCCGGCCAGGGGTTCGCTCAGTTCCACCGCGCGCAGGGCGGCCGCAAGGGCCTGCTCGTCGCCGATGTCGAGGGCGGTGTCGGTGAACTTGATGACGTGCTCGTCACCGTGGGCGAGGGCGCGTTCGACGACCTCCTCGGCGGTCAGCGCGGCGGGCGGCGCGTAGTCGGCCGGCTCGTCGGGGGCGTACATGGCGGTGATGGCCGCCGAGGCCGTCCACGCGGCGTGCAGGCTGGGCGCCCACAGCTCGCGGGGCAGCACGTGCAGCGTGCGCAGCACGGCGTTCGGGGCGGTCGCCGCGTGCACGAGCATCGTCTCGTCGCCGTGGCCGTGGGTGGCGTACCGGTGGGTGGCGGCCCGGACGAGTTCGGCGAGCCCGGCCCGCGCGGTGTCCGGGTCGGTCACGTCGTCCGCCCACACGGGCAGGTCGCGCACGGCGGCGAGCCGCGTGAGATAGCCGCCTACGGCCGCCTCGACCGGGGGCACCGCGTCCCGACTCAGGGCGGCGCTGGGCGCGCCGGGCAGCGCCCTGATGCCGGCCACGGGCAGGTGCCGGGCCGCCCAGTACCCGAGGGCGTGGGCGAGTTCGGTGCGCCGCGGCTCGTTCTCCTGGCCTTCCAGGGCGCGTACGGCGTGGCCGACCCGGATGACCGGGTGGGTGGCCGCGGCGTACAGGCCGGGCAGCAGGCGCGGCCACCACTCGGCGAGCACGGCACGCCACGGGCGGTCGGCGACGGCCCGAGTGAAGTGGTCGACCCAGTCGGCGGCCCGCCGCGGATCGCCCAGCGCCTCACGCCAGTTGGCGTCGGTGACGGGCTCGACGCGGGAGGGGAACTCCTCCAGCCGGTCGCTGTACAGGTCCAGCCACCGGTGCACGGCCCCGGCCTGTCCGTGCGCGGCCAGCGACTCGGCCACCATGGGCGCGTGGTTGCTGAGCCAGCCCCGGAACTCCGGACCGTAGGCGTGGAGCCGTTCGAATGCCTCGTCGAGCCGTCCGCTCGTGTCGTTCGTCGTCATGTCCGGGACGCTACGGCCCGGCGGGGCCACCGGGATCGGCCAGGGGGCCGAACCCGCGCGGGGCGCGGGTCCCACGCCCCGGGCCGACCCCGGCCGCCCGTCCGCGGTGTCACCGTACGGGGCACGCGTACGGTGTCACGCGTACGGGTCGAAGGCGATCCCCGACGGCTTCGCCGACGCGAGGTGGCTCGCGAAACTCGCGTCCTTCAAACCGAAGTGGGCGCTGCCGAAGTCGTAGGCGCTCAGCTTCTCGCGGACACCGGCCGGGTAGCCGTTCCAGCCGACCAGCGGCGGATACTGCCAGGTGCCCTTGTGGTTCTCCGGCGGCTCGTCGCCCGCGCTCGCCAGGCGGAAGCAGTGGGTGCCGATGCCGTCCTTGTGGTAGACGACCTTGGCGTGGGTGCCGTCGAAGCGCACCTGGGAGGCGGCGGTGACGGTGAACGAGCCGTGGTTGGACGTCGAGACGTACCGCACCTGGCCGCTCTGCACCCACACCACGACGTGCTCCCAGTCGTGCCGGTGCCCGCCCAGGCTGGTGCCGGGCAGGGCCTGGTCCTTCTCGAAGTACAGGCCGTACAGGTAGCCGCACCAGCCGTTGTTGCACTTGTAGCGGGAGTAGCTGTTGGTGTTGTCCAGGTCGAAGGCGTCCCGGCAGTTGCCGTTCAGGGCGCCGGTCGGGGCGAGGCCGCCGTTGACCGTGCCGTCGGCGCTGACCGCGGGGGTGGGGTAGCAGCCGTCGGTGTCGTAGTCGAACGCGGGCTGGTAGGCGCGTTCGGCGGCCTCCGCGTTGGCGGGCAGCGCCGGCGGCGGGGCGGCCAGGGCAGTGCTGGGGAAGGCGATGACCAGGGCGAAGGCTCCGGCGATTCCGGTGAGCCATCTGCGGCGGTGCGATACGGACTTCGGCGACGACACTGCGTCCTCCTCGGCGATGCGGGCGCAGCCCAACGGCTGTGGGGGGAAAGGCAGTTCAGGATGCCCACAAACTCCGGCCGTGCCAAGGGATCACGAGTGACCCGGCGGTGAAGCCCAGCTCAACAGCCGGTTCGGGCCGGGCGTCACAGGTCCGCGCCGGGCAGATCGGCCGAGGACTCCTCGGGGGTGAGGTCCGGCCGCAGCCGCAGCCAGGACGGCTGGCGCAGCAGTCCCGCCCGGGTACGGGTGCTGTAGCGGACCTCGCCGACCAGCCGGGGCAGCACCCAGTGCGCGCCCGGCGCCGCCGGCCGCGGCTGGAACGGACAGACGTCGGTCGCCAAGCCGGCCAGCAGGGCCGCCAGTTCGGCCCGCTCGGCCTCGCTCCAGCCGGTGCCGACACTGCCCACGTAGCGGAGCCGTCCGCCCGCGCGCTGACCCACCAGCACCGCGCCCGGCAGCCCGGTCAGCCGGCCCTTGCCGGGCAGCCAGCCGCCCACGACGACGTCCACCGCCCGCATGTTGCGGATCTTGATCCAGGCACGGGAGCGCACCCCCGGCTCGTACACCGAGTCCAGACGCTTGCACACCAGCCCCTCCAGGCCGTGCTCGCGCGTCGCCCGCAGCGCCTCCTCGCCGTGCCCGACCAGCGCTCCCGGCGTCGACCAGAACGGCCCCTCCAGACCCAGCTCCAGCAGCCGGGCGCGCCGCTCGGTGTACGGCAGCCCGGTCAGCGAGCGGCCCGCCAGGTGCATCACGTCGAACAGCACCAGATGCACCGGCACCCGCGCCGCCCGGTGCGCGGCCCGCGCGGGCGCGTGGGCGAGGCCCATCCGGGACTGGAGCAGCTGGAAGTCGGCGCGTCCCTCCTCGTCCAGCGCCAGCACCTCGCCGTCCAGGACGGCGGGAGTCCGGCCGAGGGCGCCGCCCAGCGGCAGCAGCTCCGGGTAGGCGGCGGTGATCTCGTCCCCCGACCGGGCACGCAGCACGAGGCCGCCGTCCCCGGTGGCATACACCACCACCCGCTGGCCGTCCTGCTTGGTCTCGTACGCCCAGCGCGCGTCCTGCGCGGCGGGCGGGAGGGTGCCGGGGGTGGCGAGCATGGGGGCGATCAGCGGCAGGGTCACGGCCCTAGATGTCGACGCGGCGGGCGGCCGTCACGCGTGTCGCGGGGCGGTTTCGCCTGAACGGCGCCGGAGGTGCGGCCGGGGGCCCGCGTTCGTTGCGGGGTGCCGGCCAGGGTGCGCGGCCGGGCGCGGCCGGGGTCCGTCCTGGGGGTGCCGTCGGGCGGGTGTCTGTCGCGGGGACCGGACGGCGGGTGGCGGTACGGCGGTGGTGCGGGCAGCGGGTGGCGTCGGCACGGTGGCGACACGGCGGCAGTACGACGGCAGGACGACGGTGGATGCGTGGTGCTCCGCGGCGGGTGGCGGTCGTGCCGCGGCGGACCCGTCACGCCAGGCGCCGGGGCTGCGACGCGAAGCTGCGACGCGAAGGTGCGACGCCAAGGTGTGATGCGAAGGTGCGACGCCCTGGTGGTGCGGCCCCGGCGCGGTGCCGGCCCGGCGGGCGGTGCGGGAGCGGCGCCCCGGCGCCCGGCCTCGGTGCCAGGGGGCGCCCACGTCCGCGTTACCGTCGGGTAGCATCCGGCGGCAGCCCCCACCGAGGAGGAACCGTGTCACGGTCCGCACGCTCGCCCCTGCTGCTCGCCGGTCTGCTGGCCGCCGCGGGCGCCGCGCACTTCGCCGTACCCCGTCAGTTCGACGCGGTCGTCCCCCGCGCCCTGCCGGGCGAGCCGCGGACCTGGACCCGGGTGAGCGGAGCCGCCGAACTCGCGCTCGCGGCGGGACTGGCCCTGCCGAGGACCCGCAAGACCGCCGCGCTGGCCACCGCCGCCTTCTTCGTCGGCGTCTTCCCCGCCAACGTCAAGATGGCCGTCGACTGGCGCCACCGCCCCGCCCCGCTCCGGGCCGCCGCCTACGGGCGGCTGCCGCTGCGACTGCCGCTCGTGCTGTGGGCCCGGAGCGTGGCGAAGAACGCGGAGGGACGGTCGTGAACGCACCCGTGAACGTGGGCGACGAGGCAGCGGACTTCGCGCTGCCCGACGAGACCGGAGTCACCCGCACCCTGTCCGGACTCCTCGCCGAGGGCCCGGTGGTGCTGTTCTTCTACCCCGCCGCCCTCACCCCCGGCTGCACCGCCGAGGCCTGCCACTTCCGGGACCTGGCCGCCGAGTTCGCCGCCGTCGGCGCCCGCCCGGTCGGCATCAGCGGCGACAGCGTCGAACGGCAGCAGGAGTTCGCCGGCCGGCACTCCCTCGGGATGCCGCTGCTGTCCGACGCGGACGGCACGGTCCGCGAACGGTACGGCGTCCGACGCGGGTTCACCCTCGCGCCCACCAAGCGCGTCACCTTCGTCATCGCGCCGGACCGCACGGTCCTGGAGGTCGTCCGCAGCCAACTGCGCATGAACACCCACGCCGACCGCGCCCTCGCCGCCCTGCGCGCCCACCGGGGATGACCCACGCGAAGAAACGGCCCTGATCCGGCGCGCCCCCGCGACAGCACCGCCGCCCCGTGCGGCCGCAGGGGTGGCGCTGGTCGTACGGTGGCCGTACCGGGCACTGGCGACCGGTGCCGGCGCGCCGCGCTCCACGGCCCTCACCCCGGGCCGCACAGTGCCGGCGTCGCCGTGCATCTCGCTCTCGCCGACGTATGCGGCGACGAACTGGACCTGGGCACACGGGTCAACGCCAGTCACTGGTCCAGTGGACGACAGCCCACCACGAGCGGCAGCCGGAGCGTGCCCGGCAGCAGCCGTTGCCCGCGGGTGCGCGAAGGCTCCCGTCCGGCCACAGCCGCGAGTGTGGTTCAGGTCAGAGGGATCGTCACCTCGTCCTCCACCGGAGGGTCGAGCTCCTGGGCGAGGTGGCCTGTTGCGGCGTGGCAGCGGATGCGGAGGGTCTGCGGGGTGACGTCGATGCGGAGGAAGGACTTGAAGAAGGGCGGGGCGTGGGTGGCGCAGCTGGGGGAGAGGAGGCCGGTGTAGAGCTTGCGCAGGGGGAGGCGGAGGCGGGGGGTGCGGCGCGGGCGGCGACCGGTGCCGAGGAGGGTGGCGACCAGGCGGGTGCGGCGGGTGACGAGGGCGGGGGTCTCGGCGGGGCGGGCGGGCCGGTCCTTCAGGCGTTCGGCGACGACGGCCGCGGCCTGCGCCTCGGTGAGGGCGAAGAAGCGCCGCAGCCGGGTGCGGCGGGCGTAGATCCGGCTGTAGAAGGCCAGGGAGTCGCCGCGCAGCGGGTAGCAGCGGAAGTCGTCCTCCGTGACGCCGGGCAGGTCGACCGGGGGGATGGTGTGGGTGGCGTGGGTGAACGCTCCGCCACCGCCCGCGACGATGTACTGGATGGTGCGGTCGCCGTCCACCCGTATCGGATAGCGCTGGTAGTTGTGGATGTCGCCGCCGATCGCCGCGACATAGCGGTGCGCGGGGTCGCGGACGATGTCGTCGACCGTGCCGCCGCCCTCGATGGGGGTCGGGCGGGGCGCGCCGTCGGCGTACAGCGGCCGCCCGGTGACGAGGATCTTCGGGCGCGGGTCGCGGGAGACCTCGCGCAGCCAGGCGGCCTGCTCGGCGTCGACGGTGCCGAGCAGCCCGGTGTCGATGCCCACGATGCGGATCGGCCCGGCGTCGATCGCCCAGTACGGGCCCGGCTGGACGGAGAACTGGGCGGGCGCGGAGCGCAGCTTGCGGGCCTGGGCGAAGCCCGCCTCGTCGACCGGGCTCGGCCGGTGCCACAGCAGTTCGCGCAGCCAGGCCCGGGTCAGCCGGCGCGGCCGGGCCTCCGGCGGCAGCGGCGGCGCGTCGTCGCAGAAGACGCGCATGAAGCCGCGCAGGTCCTCGTACCAGTCGTGGTTGCCGGGCACGGCGTAGATCGGCGCCGGGTAGTCCTGGTACGGGCGGAAGAACTTGTCGCCGTAGTCGTCCGTGGCGCCCACGGGATAGATGACATCACTCGCGATGATCATGAACTGGGTGTCCTGGCCGACCCGCAACAGGCCCGGCACCACCGCGTACTGCGGCTCGCCCCCCTCACCCGTGTCCCCGGCCACCAGGAACGCGAAGCGGTCCGGGTCCGGTCGGCGGATCACCTTGTCCGCGGGCGCCCCGACCGCCGCCTGCTGGGCCACCCAGCGGCCGCGCGTACGGCCCGTGGGGTCCCCGAAGAGGGCCGCCAGGATGCCGTTGCGGGCGAGCCACAGCGTCCTGGGGTCGAGCCACGACAGCTTCCGGCCCGGGGCGGCCGGGACCAGCTGCCGGTAGGCGCCGGGTTCGGGCGCGCCCCAGCCGGCGCCCTCGGCGGTATCACGTGAGGAGTCAGACACCCGTGCATCGTAATGATGATCGAAAGCGGCGCGAGGCGGAACCCGGATGATCACCGGTTCCATCTCGCGCCGCTCGGTGCCGAGTTGATCAGTTGAACGGATCCAGCGTCAGGTACGCCTGCTGCGGAGCCCCGTCGTGGACCAGCGACTCGTGGTGCCCGACGTCGTCGAAGGCGAACGCGTAGGCCTTCCCGTCGGCCATCCGCTCATGGATGATCCGCGCGTAGTGGTTGGTCACCGCGTCCTGGTAGAACGACGCCGACGAGGTGTCCGGCTGGTTCGGGTTGGTCAGCAGCGTCGAGCGGTTGAACCCCGCGCACAGCGTGCGGGAGATCGGCCCGCGCACCTCGTCGTTGGGCGCGTCCAGCAGCTTGTGGCAGCCGAAGACACTGTCGGCGTCCGGCTTCTGGAAGCTGGTCACGACCGCTCCCGAGCTGTTGGTGAAGCGCAGCACGCCGTCCGACACCCGGCCCTGGTACTTCGTTCCCGGACGGTCCGCGAACGGGGTGACGGTCAGGGTCGTCGTGGCGTACTTCTGCCACACGCGGTTGATGTAGTCGTCCATCACGGACGGCGAGATGCGCCCGGTGCCGACCCCGTACGCGGGGGACAGCGCCCGCAGCACGGTCCCGTCCGACCGCGTCTGCACCAGCCCGCCCCAGCCCGGCTGGGCGCGCAGCGCCGACAACACCCCGTTGTAGCCACCCGGCTTGAGCCGCCCGGTGGTCGCCGTGGTGCCGTCACCCCGCTGCATGCCGACCGCGTACGGCGCGGAGAACATGTCGACCTGGGTGCTGTTGAGCCACAGGCCCGAGTCGTTCAGCGTGTACTCGGACCAGTTGAAGAGGATGTCGTGATTGGGGTCGCTCGGGTTCTGCACGGCCGGCTGCACCAGACCGCCCGTGGCGAGCCGGAAGTCGAGCTTGCGGCCGTAGGAGAAGTAGATCCGCCCGGACAGCTTGGGGATCCGGATCGTCTTGGTCTGACCGGCGGCGGGTCCCGGGATCGACGCGTCCGGGGCCGGGACGGGGGGCACTCCGCCGGCCGGCCAGGGGTGGAACGTGCCGGTGGCGTCGGCCCAGCCCTGCTGACCGGTCGTCAGCGAGGTGCCGAGGACGTAGACGTGGACCTGGTCGCCGCGTCCGGAGTTGTTGGTGATTTGCAGCGGGATGGTGGCGGGCACCGCGGCCTCGGCGGACCGTGGCGTGCCGAACGTGAGCAGGGTGCCGAGCAGAGCCGCGGCGACGGCGGCGACCGGTAAACGGTGCCGTCTGAGGGATGTGAACATGCCTCGCCTCCGTGCGGGGAGCGCTGTGGGGGGATGGCCGGACGCGTGGGGATTGGTCCGGACCAGCTCGTGAGAGCGCTCTCAGATTGGCGTGATGCTGCGCTCATGTCAATCCGTGCGGCGGAGGCGAGCGAGCTCGCGGGCGAGGTCAGGGGACGAATCGGGTGAGGTGTGGGCGAGGGCGGGGGCCGAAAAGCGGTGCCGCTGGGCCGGGCCGCCGTCCCTGGGGTGGGTTGCGGCATGGCTTGGCCGGGCCGCCGTCCCGGAGTGCAGAGCGGCATCGCCGGGCCGGGCCGCCGTCCCGCGCGGGGACGAGGGGGGTGTCGGCGGTGCCGCTCTGGACCGGAAATGCGTCGCCCCGGCCGCCCGGGGGCTACTCGAAGCGGCTCACGTCGCCCGCTCCGCGTCGTACGATCTCCACGTCGCCGCCCGAGAAGTCGATGACCGTCGTCGGCTCGGTGCCGCACTCCCCGGAGTCGAGCACCGCGTCCAGCACGTGGTCCAGGCGGTCCTTGATCTCCCAGCCCTGGGTCATCGGCTCGTCCTCGTCGGGCAGCAGCAGGGTGCTGGACAGCAGCGGTTCGCCGAGTTCGGCGAGGAGCGATTGGGTGACGACGTGGTCGGGGATGCGCACCCCGACGGTCTTCTTCTTCGGGTGCATCAGGGCGCGCGGCACCTCCTTGGTCGCCGGGAGGATGAAGGTGTAGCTGCCCGGTGTGGACCCCTTGACCGCCCGGAAGACGTCGTTGTCCACCCGCACGAACTGGCCGAGCTGCGCGAAGTCCTGGCAGACCAGGGTGAAGTGGTGCCGGTCGTCCAGCCGGCGGATGGAGCGGATCCGGTCCATCCCGTCCTTGCTGCCGACCCGGCAGCCGAGTGCGTAGCAGGAGTCCGTCGGATACGCGATGAGGGCACCCGAACGCACCGCGTCGGCGATCTGCGCGATGGTGCGCGGCTGGGGGTTGTCGGGGTGCACGTCGTAGTACTTCGCCATCCGCCGAGCTTATGCCGTACGGCCCCGGTGAGTCGCTCGGCCTTACGCCGGGGCGCCGCTTTGACATAAGTATGACCCCATACCTATTCTGGACGTCATGTCCGACACCAGCGCCCCCACGCAGCGCACGGCACGCGTAGCCGCCGAGCTCGCGGCGTGCCTGCCCGCGCTGTACCGGGCGCTGGACCGGCGGATCGCCAGGGACTTCCCGCACCCCAAGCCGCCGGAGGGCCAGCTGATGCTGCTGCGCCACGTCGCGCAGCACGAGGGCTGCACCGTGCGCGAGGCCGCCGAGGCCCTGCTGATGAAGCCGAACAACGTCAGCGCGCTGGTCTCCCAGATGACGGAGCAGGGGATGCTGGAGCGCCGCCAGGACCGCTCCGACAAGCGCGTCGCGCACCTGTACCTCACCGAGACCTCACGGCGCCGGCTCGCCCAGGTCCGCGCGCTCGAACAGACCCACCTCACCGAGGCGCTGGCCGCCCTCACCGACGGCGAACTCGACGCCCTCGGATCCGCCACGGGTGCGCTCGTCTCGCTCGCCCGTCACCTCCACACCGCGCCCGCCGCGACCCGCTGACGGCCGTCCTCCCGCGCGCGGGAGGACCCACCGCCCCTGCGGGCCGACGGTCCCGCGCCGTGTGCGTCACCTTCCCGCCGTGACGGCCGGCGTCTTCGCCTTTCCCCTGTCCCCTTTTCTCGTTTCTCGCCGTGCGCACCCCCGCACAGACACGCAGACACAGACACAGACACAGACAAGGCTTCATCCATGTCCTCCACCGCCGTGGATCGCTCCGGCGTGCCCGCGTCCGCCGACGCGCCGCGTCCGCCCGCCGGGCGCCGCGCCAACCCCTGGCTCACCCTCTGCGCCGTCGCGTTCGGCCTGTTCATGGTCCAGCTCGACGGGTCCGTCGTGGCCATCGCCAACCCGGAGATCGGCCGTGACCTCGGCGCCTCCACCGCCGAACTCCAGTGGGTGACCAACGCCTACCTGCTCGCCCTCGCCGCCACCCTCATCCTCGGCGGCAAGCTGGGCGACCGTTTCGGCCGCCGCGCCTACTACCTCGTCGGCGTCGCCGGCTTCACCCTCACCTCGGTGGCGATCGGTCTCGCCGGCTCCATCGAGGGCGTCATCGTCTTCCGCGCCCTCCAGGGCCTGTTCGGCGGCCTGCTCATGCCCAACACGCTCGGCCTGCTGCGCGCCGTCTTCCCGCCGCGCACGTTCGGCATGGCGGTCGGCATCTGGGCGATGGTGTCGGCGGTCTCCACCGCCCTCGGACCCATCGTCGGCGGCCTGCTGGTCGAGCACGTCAGCTGGGAGTCCGTGTTCTACATCAACGCGCCGATCGGCGTCGCCGCCTTCCTCTTCAGCGCGTTCGTGCTGCCGCAGGGCAAGAGCGCCGAGGAGCGGCAGCGATTCGACGTGCCCGGCGTGATCCTGCTGGCCCTCGGCCTGCTCGCCGTCGTCTTCGGCGTCGTCAAGGGGGAGACCTGGGGCTGGACCTCGGCCGGCACCTGGGGCGCCGTACTCGCCGGGCTGCTGGTCCTGATCGTCTTCGGCCGGTACGAGACCCGTACCGCCCATCCGCTGCTGCCGATGCGGCTGTTCAGCAACCGCGCCCTCACGGTCGGCGCGATCGTCACCGCGCTGAACTTCTTCGTGCTGCTCGGCATGATCTTCTTCGTCATGCTCTACCTGCAGAACGTGCGCGGCTACACCCCCGTCGAGGCCGGTGTGCGCACCCTGCCGCTCAGCCTGGCCTCCCTGGTCGCCTCCCCGCTGGGCGCCGCGCTGACCCAGCGCCTGGGCGCCCGCGTGACCATGCCGGCCGGCATGGTCCTCCAGGCCGCCTCCTGCTTCGGCATGCTCACCTGGACCACAAACTCCTCGTACACCACCATGTGGCCGCCGTTCATCGCCCTCGGCCTCGGCGTCGGCATGGTGCTCGCCGCCTCCTCCGACGCCATCGTCGGCAACGCGCCGGTCCGTGACGGCGGTGTGGCGGGCGGTCTCCAGGCCACCACGCTGCAGATCGGCGGGGCCCTCGGCACCTCCGTGCTGGTCTCCGTGATCAGCGCCGAGGTCGGCGCCACCCTGCGCGGCGAACTCACCGGAGCCGGCGTGCCGGCCGCCCTGGCCCAGCGGCTCCAGGAGGCCAAGGACGCCGTCGCGATGGGGGTCGCGCCGGTCTCCGGCGACATGCCCGCGCCGCTGCGCGCGGCCGTCGCCGAGGGCAGCGGCGCCGCCTTCATGAACGGCGTGCACCTGGCCGTCGTCGTCACCGGCGTCCTCTGCCTCGTCGGCGCGGTCGTCGCCGCGCTCGGCCTGCGCACGGGCGGACGGCCCAGGCAGCACTGAACGAGGCTCTCCCGACGGAGTGTCGAATGGAGGCGGCCTGTACACGGGTGAGCCGTCCGCCCGCGACGGCTCGCACCGACGCGATGCCCGGCCGCGCCACCTGCCCCGTAGGTTCGACGTCACGGGGACGGCGCGACCGGCACGGGGGACCGGTCGCGCCCCCGCGGCGCCCTCGTCTTCCGGGGCCGCCAGAATCCGGGGCGGCTCCTCGCGGGGTCGCCCCGGACGCGCTCGTACGCGGCGGCACGGCGAACAGGGCGTTCCGCGTCCCCGCAGCGCCGGCGGCCGCCGCATCCGCGGGCGTACGTGCTGAACGGGTGTCTGTGTGGCTCCGGGCAAGAGGGGTACTCGGCGCGCACGTCAAGCAAGCAAGCACCCGCACAGAAGGAGGAGGCCCGAGTGACCAGCAGCACGGAGACCGGCGGTGTGACCGGCACGGCGGACAAGGACTACAACCTCATCTGGTACGTGGAGGCGTGCCTCAGCAACGCGCTCAGGCTGGAGCAGTACGTCCAGGACGCGGAGCGCGCCAAGGACACCGAGGTCGCGGAGCTGTTCCGCAAGGCCCAGGCCGACAGCCGCAAGGGCGCCGAGCTGGGCAAGGAGCTGCTGCGCAAGCGGCTCAGCGGCAGCTGACGGGCACTCACCCCATCCGGCCCGGATCCCGGCGACGCCCGGGGTCCGGGCCGTCGCGTGCCCGGCGCTCATGCGGGCGCCGACCGTACCCCCCCTGGCGCTCGCACGGGGAGCGGCCGGACCCGCCCGGCCGCTCAGGCGGGCGCCAGCCGGCCCCGCCCGGCGGTCGGCGCGCGTTCACGGCAGCGGCTGCTCCGCCCAGATCACCTTGCCCGTCGGCAGATAGCGGGTGCCCCAGCGCTCGGCGAGCTGGGCGACGAGGAACAGACCACGTCCGCCCTCGTCCGTCATGCCCGCGTACCGCAGATGCGGAGCCGTACTGCTGCCGTCGAAGACCTCGCAGATCAGCGCCCGGTCGCGCAGCACCCGCACCCGGATCGGGGAACCGCCGTAGCGGATCGCGTTGGTGACCAGCTCGCTCAGGATCAGCTCCGTGGTGAACGCCAGCTCGTCCAGCCCCCACTCGGCCAGCCGCCGGGTGACCGAGGACCGCACGTCCGCCACCGCCGCCGGATCGGCCGGCACGTCCCAGGCGGCCACCCGGTCGGCGCCCAGCGCCCGGGTCCGGGCCACGATCAGTGCGATGTCGTCGCCGGGCCGGGCCGGCAGGCGGGCGTCCACCACCGTCCGGCAGGTGTCCTCCGGAAGCGGACCGGCCCGCTCCAGCGCCTCGCGCAGCAGCCCCAGCCCCACGTCGATGTCCCGGGCGCGGTCCTCCACCAGCCCGTCGGTGTACAGCACCAGCCGGGTGCCCTCCGCCAGCTCCAGATCGGCCGTCTCGAACGGCAGCCCGCCCAGACCCAGCGGGGGACCGGCGGGCACCTCCGGGAACTCCACCCGGCCGTCCGGCAGCACCAGGGCGGGCGGCGGATGACCGGCGCGGGCGATCGCGCAGCGCCGCGACACCGGGTCGTAGATCGTGTACAGGCAGGTCGCCCCCGTCACCGGGGCGCTGCCGCCCTCCTCCGCCTCGTGCTGGTCGATCCGCGCCACCATCTCGTCGAGCAGCGTCAGCAGCTCGTCGGGCGCCAGGTCCAGCGCCGTGAAGTTGTGCACGGCCGTCCGCAGCCGACCCATGGTGGCCGCCGCGTGCAGCCCGTGCCCCACCACGTCCCCGACCACCAACGCGACCCGGGCGCCCGACAGCGGCAGGACGTCGAACCAGTCGCCGCCCACCCCGGCCTGCGCGGGCAGATAGCGGTAGGCGACGTCCAGCGCGTTCTGCTCGGGCAGGCTGCGCGGCAGCAGACTGCGCTGCAGGGTCACCGCCATGGTGTGCTCACGGGTGTAGCGGCGGGCGTTGTCGATGGACACCGCGGCCCGCGCCACCAGCTCCTCCGCGAGCGCCAGATCCTCCGCGTCGAACGGCTCCGGCTTGCGCGAACGCCAGAAGTTCGCCAGACCGAGGGTCAGCGATCCCGCCCGCAGCGGTGCGGTGATCAGGGAGTGGATGCCGTACTCCAGCACCTGCGCGGTGCGCTCCAGGTCCTGCGCCTGCCAGCCCGCAGCGTCGTTCAGCCGGGGCTCCAGGATCGCCTGCCCGCTGCGCAGGCTGCGCGCCTGCGGGGAGGACGGCACGAAGCGGATGCGCCGGCCCACCGGATACAGCGGCGCGTCGTCCCGGATCCCGCCGAAGCCCGTACGTCGCAGCTCCAGGCCCGCCTCCGGCTGCTCCCCGGCGAGCACCGCGTCGAACAGGTCCACGGTGACGAAGTCCGCGAAGCGGGGCACCGCCAGCTCCGTCAGCTCCTGCGCCGTCCGGGTCACGTCCAGGCTGGTGCCGATGCCGACCCCGGCCGCGTACAGCATGTCGAGGCGTTCGCGCGCCATCTCCGCGCGGCCCGACAGGGCGCGCAGCTCGGTGGAGTCGCGCAGGGTCGCCACACTGCCCGCCGGGCCGCCCGTCAGGTCCGTGGGCCGCTGGTTGATCGCCAGCAGCCGGTCCTTCACCAGCCGCACCTCGTCCGTGGCGACCCGCCCGGAGGCCAGCAGTTCCGCGGTGGCCGGATCCAGGCCCAGCTCGCGCACATGCCGGCCCTCGGCGTCGTCGGGCAGGTCCAGCAGCCGGCGCGCCTCGTCGTTGGCGAGCAGCAGCGCCCCGTCGCCGTCCAGGATCAGCACGCCCTCGCGGACGGAGTGCAGGACCGCGTCGTGGTGCTCGTACATCCGGGTCATCTCGCGCGGCCCCAGCCCGCGGGTCTGCCGCAGCAGCCGCCGGCTGACCAGCGCGGTGCCCGCCGTGGCCACCGCCAGGCCGACCCCCGCGGCGGTCAGCACCAGCGGCAGCTGCCGGTCGGCGGCGCCGCCGACCCGCTCGGTGGTGATCCCCGCCGACACCAGGCCGACCACCGTCCCGTCCGGCTCCCGGATCGGTACGACCGCCTGCACCAGCCGCCCGATCGTGCCCTCGATCTCCTCGGTCACCGGCTCCCCGGCCAGCGCGGGCTCGATGGTCCCGACGAACTTCTTGCCGATGCGGTCCGGCAGCGGATGGGTGTAGCGGGTGCCGTCGGTGGCCATGACGACGATGAAGTCGACGCCGGTCGCCTCGCGGGCCGCCTCCGCCCGTGGCTGGAGCACCGCCGTGGGATCGGGGCCACGGAGCGCCGCCAGGGTGCCCGGGGCCTCGGCGAAGGTCCCCGCGACCGCCAGCGACCGGTGGCGGGCCTCCTGGGTGCTGTCGTGCCGCGCCTGGAGCACCAGGGCCACCACCGCGGCGGCGACCAGCACCAGCACGACGACGACCTGGAGCAGGAAGACCTGCCCGGCGACGCTGCGCCGGCGCAGCACCGGCCACAGCGCGGCCGCCGAACGCCGTCGCTCGCCGGCATCCCGGCGCGGTCCCGGCCCGCCCTCCGGCAGCGCCCGTGACGCTCCCCGCGGGCGCACGGCGCCGGGCGGTCCGGTGGACCGAGCCCGGGATCGACCCCAATGTCGGACCATGTGCCCTGTCTACCCTCCCCGGACCCAGGAGGCGAGGGGCGCCACCCGGTGCGGGGCTCCCGGATGGTCCGCCCTTCCGCCTGCCGGCCTCGCCGCTTCCGCGCCTGCCGCTGTGTCCGGTCCTCCGCTTCTCCCGTCCTGTCCGCCGCTGGGTCTTTCCTCCGCCCCGGCGCTACGCCGTTCATCCGCCCCGGCGGTAGGCCTGTCATCTGCGCCGGCGGTGCGCCGCTCAGCGGCCTCGGCGCCACGCCTCCCGTGCTCTGCGGCGTTACGCCTCTCAGACGCCCCGGCGTTACGCCTCTCCGCCACCCCGGCGTCAAGCCTGCCCCGTCCGTCCGGCTCCGCGGCTCGCCCCTCCGCTCCGGTTCTGCGGAGCCCGCGGTCCTCGTCGGCCTGAGCACCGGTCCCGTCGCGGCGGCAGGCGAGCAGCAGGGCGATGTCGTCCGGCCGGTCCACGGCGTGCCGGGCCGCCGCGGTGAGGCGGTCGGCGACGCCGGCGAGCCAGCGCCCGCCCGGCCGCGCCGGCGGCGCACCGGCCTTGGCCAGCGCCAGCCGCAGCGCGGTGATGCCGTCGTCGATGTCCCCGCCGGGCCGCTCCACGAGCCCGTCCGTGTACAGCGCCAGCAGCGCGCCCGGTGCCATCACCAGCTCCGACACCGGGTAGTCGGCGTACGCGTCCACCCCGAGCACCACCCCGCCGGCCAGGTCCAGCACCCGGGTGCGGCCGTCCGGGTGACGCAGCAGCGGCGGCGGATGACCCGCCCGGACGATCCGCGCGACACCCGTGAGCGGGTCCAGGCGCACATAGCAGCAACTGGCGAACTGGCCCGGGTCCAGGTCGATGAGCAGCCGGTTGGTGCCGCTCAGCACCTCGTCCGGCGGCCGGTCGTCGAGCGCGAACGCCCGTACGGCGCTGCGCAGCTGGCCCATGGTGGCGGCCGCCTGCACCCCGTGCCCCTGGACGTCACCGATGACCAAGGCCACCCCGTCGCCCGAACCGATGACGTCGTACCAGTCCCCGCCGACGTCCATGCCCTGGGTGCCCGGCAGGTACCGGCCCGCGGCCTCCACGCTCGGGTGGACCGACAGCCGGCGGGGGAGGAGCGCCCGCTGCAGGCCCCGGGCCAGGGCGGCCTCCGTCTCGTAGCGCTGCGCCTTCTCCATCGCGTGGGCGATCACCCCGGCCAGCGCGGTCAGCACCGTGCGCTCCTCGGTGCTGAAGCTGCGCACCCGGTCGAAGCCCAGGATGCAGGAGCCGACGGGCCGCCCCGAGGCGATCAGCGGCAGAAAGGCGCGGGCTCCGACCTGCGCGTCCAGCGGGATGCCGGGGTAGGCCGCCGCGAGCTGCTCCATCGAGTCGAAGAACAGCGGCCGGCCGGTGGTCAGCGTCTCCACGCCGGGCAGCCGGGCGTCCAGACCGACGCCCTGGAACGGGGCCAGGAACCCGGTCGGGAACCCGGTCTCCCAGGCCAGGTACAGATGCCGGTCCTGGAGCAGGTAGATGGCGAGGCGGCGGCCGCCGAAGGCGGGCAGCAGCTCCTGCATGACCACCGCGGAGACCTGACGGGCGGTGACCGCCTCGGTCAGGGCCAGGGCGAGCACGATCGGCCGGAACGCCGGGGACGCCGCCGCGGCGCCGGGGTCGGGGACGTCCGGCAGGGGCGTCGGCGATGAACGGGCTGAGGGGGACGATGGGGGTGCCGGGGGCGACGCGGCTCCCGGGGCCGCACGGGGTGGGGCTTCGGCGGCTTCGGCGGCTTCGGCGGTGGGCGCGGCGGGGTTCGGGGCAGGGGCCGGGGCCCCCGCGGCGGGCGCTGCGTGTCCCGAGTGTTGCTGCGGTGTCCCGGTGGCCTGTGACGCCGCCGCGTCGGATCCGCCGGTGGACCGGGTCACCGCGCAGGCCAGCACCTCGGCGCCGGGGTGGACCGACACGGACAGCCAGTCACCGCCGCCCGGCTGGAACGGATCCCCCGCCTGGAACGGATCCCCCGCCTGGAACGGATCGTGCGGCCGGGACGGGTCCCCCTGCGGGAACCGGGCATCCGGCGAAGACGGGCCACCTTGCGGGCGCGGGCCACCCTGCTCGGACGGTTCCGTACCGCTCACCCGGTGTCGGGAAGGCGGGCGGCGGACGTGGAAGTGGACCGGGTCGGGCGCGAGCAGGGCCGCCCGCAGATGGTCCTCGAAGGCCGGATTGCCGAGCCACGGCACGCCCTCCCACAGCGACCGTCCGAGGAACCGGGCGCGCGGCTCGCCCAGCAGCCGGGCCGCCTGCGGGTTGGCGTGCACGATCCGCCCCAGCCGGTCCAGGCAGAACAGGCCCTGCGGCAGCTGGTCGGCCGCCGCGTCGGCCACCGAACCCGCGTCCACGACGATGCCCTCGACCTCGACCCGCGACGGTGTCCACAGCTCGACGCGGAGCGGGGCACCGTCCACGGTCCGTACGTGGAGCGGCTCCGGCGGGTCGCCCCCGGCCGCGCCCCTCAGCAGCCTCAGCAAGCGGCCGGCGTCCGCCCTGGCCAGGGTCCGGACCAGCGCGCGGGCGCCGCCGGGCACATCGGCGGGTGTGAGGCCCAGCAGCGCGCGCAGGGTGTCGTCGCCGGTGACGACGTCCGCCGCCGGGTCCCAGCAGAACCGGCCGATCCGCACCGTCGCCGGACGGGTGGTCGGCGGCGAGACGCACACCGGCTCCTCGTCCCAGGTCAGCGTCTCGCCGTCGGCTTCCAGCGGACGTACCGCCGCGCCCACCTCCTCCGCCAGCTCGGCCAGCCGGTCGCGGGCGGGCAGCAGCTCCGCGGTGTCCGGCGCGCTCGGCAGCAGCGCGGTCAGCACCCCGAACGTCTCCGCCGCCCCGGTGAGGGGCACGCAGACCGACGCGATCGGGAACGGCAGGGCGGCGGCGAACTGCGGGTAGCGGCGCATGGTCTCCGTGGTGTTCGCCAGCACCACCTGGACGCCGAGCCGGTAGGTGTCGGAGACCGGGAACCGCCGGTCCACGTGCACCCGCCACCACGGCCGGAACAGCACCCCCGGCAGCCCCACCAGGGAGGCAAGCCGCAGTTCACTGCCGCGCGCGGAACGTACGTACACCCCGGCGGCCCGCGCCTCGGCGGCACCGGTCGCCTCGACGGCGACGCCGGTGAGCAGCGCGGTCAGCCGTGCGCGCGTCCCGCTCCTGGCCCCGCCGCTCCGAGTCATCGGTCCTGTCCCGTCCACGCGCGCCGCCGCCGGTCCCGCCGCCGGTCGGTCCGGACGCGGTGGTCAGGACGTGCGCAGGGTCCGCTTGGCGAGGTCGAACGCCGGGAGCATCGCCTCGTGCTCCTCGTCGTCCAGCCCGCCCAGGTGCAGGACGACCGGTCCGTCCGCCGTGACGACGGCGAGCGCGCGCTGCTTGGTCGTCTCCTCAAGGATCGCGCTGGTGCGCAGGTATGACACCTCGACGCCGGTCAGCCGCCCCGACCGGAAGGTGCGGTACCGCTGTTCGTCGAGGCTGACCTCCTCGCTCTCCTCGGCGAGCACGAAGTTCTCCAGGACGGTCCGCGCGTCGTTCCCGCCCGGCTGGCCCCGTTCCCCGGTGAAGACGCGGAGGAAGCCGATGTGCCCGGCGGGCTTGGCGTCCACCTCGCAAGCGGCCGTCACGGGCCCCTGCCGCAGCAGCGCGTCGGCCAGCTCGGCGGCCAGCTCCTCGTCCAGGCCGTCCGGGTCGTCCGCGCCGTCCGAGCCGTCCGCGTCACCCGAGCCGTCCGAGCCGTCCGAGTCCTCGGGACCGGCCGGTTCCTCCGAGCCGGCCGGCTGCTCCACCGCGGCCCGGGCCGCGGCCGCGTCGATCGCCTCCGGCTCCCAGCGCTCGGCGATGTCGAAGCTGACGGGCAGCTCGCAGGCGGAGCCCGCCGCGCCGACCCTGCCGCCACTCTCGGCAGCCGCTCGCTCCCCGTCCGCCGGGGCGCCGGCCGACGCGCCCGCCGATTCCCCCGCGCCCGGCCCGGCGGCCTGCGCACACCCGGTCAGCGCCACGGCCGCCAACGCGGCACCGGCCACCGCCCGTCCCGCTCTCCCCACCCCGACCCGCACGGTCCCGTCTCCTCTCGCTGTGGCGCGCCACTGTAACCGAGGGGACCGACAGTCGTGATCAGCGGGTGAGAGCGGTGCGGGCGGCCTCGACGGCCTGACCGGCGTACGACCGTCCGAAGAGGACCACGTGCACGAGCAGCGGGAAGAGCTGGTGCAGGGCGACCCGGTCGCGCCAGCCGTCGGCGAGCGGCGCGGCCTCCTGGTAGCCGGCCAGGACCCGGTCGAGATGAGGGCAGCCGAACAACCGGAGCATCGCCAGGTCGGTCTCGCGGTGGCCACCGTGCGCGGCCGGGTCGATCAGCCAGACCCGCCCGTCGGCTCCCCACAGCACGTTGCCGTTCCACAGATCCCCGTGCAGCCGGGCGGGCGGCTCCGCCGGCCCGGCCAGCTCGGGCAGCCGCGCGCAGACCCGCTCGAACACCTCCGCCTCGCCGGGACGCAGAGTGCCGTCGTCCACGGCGCGGCGCAGATAGGGCAGCACGCGGTGCTCGGCGTACCAGACCGGCCAGTTTGCGCCGGTGACGTTGCGCATCGGCGCGAGCCCGATGGCGGCGTCCCGCGGGCCGCCCGGCGGGGGAGCCCCGAACGCGGGCGCGCCCGCGGCGTGCAGCGCGGCCAGCTCCCGCCCGAACCGCGCCGCGGCCTCCGCGCCGGGCCGGCCGTCCGGTACCCGGTCGATGACGAGCCACGACCCGTCATGCCCGTGCACCGCCGGCACCCGGACCGCGCCGGCCTCCGCCAGCCACCGCAGCCCCGCCGCCTCGGCCCGCACGCCGCCCGGCGCGTCCTGCCGCTTCACGATCACCACCGGGCCGCCCCGCAGCGTCACCTCGGCGATCCCCGCGGACACCGCCCGGACCCCGGTCACCGCCCGCCCGGTCAACCGCCGCGCCACGGTCGCCGGACCGTACTCTCCGTCCACGTCACGCACGGCCACCAGCGTACGGCGGGCGACGCGCACCCTGGGCCCGGCCGGAGCGCATTTGCGGAAACAGCAATGATCTTTGCCGATCCGCGGACGCCGATCCAGGCTCGGAGGTGCAGGGCCGTACGCGACTCACGGAGGACACCATGACGCACACCCACCACACACCCGAGGCCCCGGCCCCGGACCGCCCCGCCGACTTCTGGGAGGGCTTCTACCGCAACGGCGACCGCATCTGGAGCGGCCGTCCCAACTCGCTGCTGGTGCGGGAGGCGAGCGACCTGACCCCCGGCACCGCCCTCGACCTCGGGTGCGGGGAGGGCGCGGACGCGGTGTGGCTGGCCGCCCGCGGCTGGCAGGTCACCGCGGTCGACATCTCGGCCACCGCCCTCGAGCGCGCCGCCCGGCACGCGGCCGACGCCGGTGTCGGCGAGCGGATCGACTGGCAGCGCCACGAGCTGGGGCACACCTTCCCCGACGGCAGCTTCGACCTGGTCAGCGCCCACTACCTGCAGTCCCCGGTCGAACTCGACCTGTACGGGATCCTGCGCCGCGCCGCCGAGGCCGTCGCCCCGCGCGGCACCCTGCTGATCGGCCTGCACGCCACCTGGCCGAGCTGGCGGCAGGAACCGCCCTTCGACGCTGAGTTCCCCACGCTGGACGGTCTGCTGTCCGAGCTGGCCCTGCCCGAGACCGAGTGGACCGTCGTCACCGCCGAGACCGTCCACAAGCCCAGCGTCTCCCCGGACGGCGTCGAGGGCTTCCGCGGCGACAACGTCTGGCGGCTGCGCCGCGCGGGCTGACCCCTCACGCGCCGGGCGCCCGCCCGCCCCGTTCGTACGGACAGCCCGAGTCTGGCGCGCCGGGGCACCCCGACTGCCGGCCGCGCCGACCGCGCTGCCGGGCCGCACCCCACCGCCATCCTTCTCCGGCCCGGCGCGCGCCCGCGCGCCCGCCCGCCCGTACCGGGCCGTCACCGTGTGATCGCCCGGTGCGTGGGCACTCGACGCGCATGAGCGAACAGGCGGAGACCTTCGGGTCGTACTGGCTCCAGACCCTGCCCCCCGGCGATCCGGCCCCCGCGCCGGAGGGCGACCTCACCGTCGACGTGGCCGTGATCGGCGCGGGCATAGCCGGGCTGAGCACCGCGTGGGAGCTGGTCCGGCGCGGGCACGACGTGGCCGTACTGGAGGCCGGCCGGATCGCGGCGGGAGTCACCGGACACACCACGGCGAAGGTCAGCGCCCAGCACACCCTGATCTACGACCGGCTGCGCCGCACCCGCGGCGCGGAGGGCGCGCGGCTGTACGCCCGCTCCCAGATGGACGCGATCGGCCACGCCGCCGAGGTCGCCCGGGAGCTGGGAGCCGACTGCGACTGGGAGGAAACGGCCGCCTACACGTACGTGCAGGGCCGCCACCGCGTCCCCGAGGTGCGGGCCGAGGCGGAGGCCGCGCGGGAGGCCGGTCTGCCCGCCGAGTTCGTGACCGAGACGGACCTGCCGTTCCCCGTCGCGGGCGCCGTCCGGGTCGCCGAGCAGGCCCAGTTCCACCCCCGCAAGTACCTGATGGCGCTGGCGGACAGCGTGCGCCGGGGCGGCGGCCGGCTGTACGAGGGCACCCGCGTGGTCGGCCTCTCCGAGGGCGAGCCCTGTGTGCTCACCACGGACCAGGGGGTCCGCGTCACCGCCCGTGACGTGGTGGTCGCCACCCACTATCCGATCTTCGACCGCGCGCTGCTGTTCACCCGCCTCACCCCGCGCCGGGAACTCGTGGTCGCCGCCCCGGTGCACGAGGCGAAGGCCCCGGAGGGCATGTACATCACCCCCGAGCACCGCACGCGCTCGGTGCGCACCGCCCCCTACAAGGACGGGCAGCGGCTGCTCATCATGACCGGCGAGCACTTCACTCCCGGCAGCGGCGTCGACGTGGAGGAACGGTTCGCCACCCTGACCGGCTGGGCACTGCGCCAGTTCGGCGAACTGCGCGTCACCCACCGGTGGGCCACCCAGGACAACGAGTCCTCCGACACCGTGCCGCTGGTCGGGCTGATGCACCCCCGGACCGAGCACGTCTACGTGGCCACCGGCTTCGGCGGCTGGGGGATGGCCGGCGGCATCATGGCGGGCCGCCTGCTCTGCGACCTGATCAGCGGCCGCGACAACCCCTGGAGCGGCCTGTACGACCCGCGCCGGATCGCCTCCGTGGTCCGTGAGGGCGGGGAGTTCCTGAAGAACCAGGCCAAGGTGGCCCGGCACTTCGTCGGCGACCGGCTGTCCGCGCTGGCGCCCGGCCCGCGCTCGCGCGTGGACGATCTCGCGCCGGGCGAGGGCGTCGTCGTGCCCGTCGGCGGCCGCCACGTGGCCGTCCACCGCGACGAGAACGGCGAGCTGCGCGCCGTCTCCGCGCGGTGCACCCACATGGGCTGCCTGGTGGCCTTCAACCGCGCCGAGGGTGCCTGGGAGTGCCCCTGCCACGGCTCCCGCTTCGCACCCGACGGCAGCGTGGTGCAGGGACCCGCGGTCAGCCCGCTGCGGCCCCGCGAGATCTGACGCCCCGCTCCGCACAGTGGCCCCGCGCGGGTTTGACCTCCCCCGCGCGGGGTCACTCGGTGTCCGACCCGTAAGCGAGTCCTGGGGAGTGAGTGAGCGTGGCACGCAACCAGAAGTCCAAGGCGAAGATGGAACAGACCAAGGGCAAGGCCAAGGAGACGGCCGCCCGCGCGGTCGGCAACGAGAGCAGGACGACCGAGGGCCGGATGGAGAAGGCGAAGGGGGACATGCGTCAGGCGAAGGAGAAGATGAAGGACGCCTTCCGTGACTGATGCCGCCGCCGGCGGCGTCGACGGTCGCCGAGACCGTCGGGGCCTTTTGAGGCTGGGACGAGGCTGAGGCGAGAGCGAGGAGCGACGGGCCGGTTAGCGCGCAGACCGCGCAACCCGGCCCGCCTCATGCGTGAGCGCGGGTCGCGACGCGATCAGATGCCGCAGGTGGGGGCGGACCAGTACTGGCTGTCGCGGTGGTCGAGGTGCGTGTGGTCGTTGTGGCCCGGGTAGCCCGGACCGAGGATGCCGCGGAAGCCGTGGTAGCGGGCCTGCTTGGCCAGCGTGCACAGGGAGTGCGGCCCGGCGCCGAGGTCGGCCGCGTCGCCGTAGAGGTGACGGCTGTTGCTCGCGCCGCCGACCGCCTCGTTGCAGGCGTACGACCGGAAACCGCTGGTGACGGTGATCGGCTGGTCGCCGAGCGCGTGCCGCAGCGCCTCCAGCTTCCACATGGTGCGCAGCGCGTTGGCCTTGGCGGTGGTCGCGCTGACCGCCCCGCCGGACCAGGTGCTGTTGCAGTCGTTCAGCTCGCTGTAGGAGAAGTGGACCGGGGTGCAGTCGTCGTCCTGGAGGGCGTACAGCTTGTTGTAGGTGCCGGCGCCCGCGACCCCGTCGGCGGTGAGGCCGTACGCCGACTGGAAGCGTTTCAGGGCGGCTTCCGTGGCCGGTCCGAAACTGCCGTCGACGGCGAGGACGGCGCCGTAGCCGGCGTAGCCGCCGAGGCGGATCTGGAGCTGGGTGACGTCGGCGCCCGAGGTGCCCTGCGCCAGGGTGCGGGTCCAGGTGTAGCAGCCGTCCGCGTGCGCGGTGCCCGCCGTGGCGACGGCCCCGGCGAACGCTCCCGACAGGATCATGACAAAAGCGGCGACGAGTCGTGCGATGCGTCTGAACATGCGACCTCCAGGCCGGGGGAAGGTGAGCCCCCCTGTGAGCCACTGCCGAACGTGAAGAGCCGTGTTACGCGCGTCAACGATGGGGCACGGGTGGCCGGTGGCGCAAGAGCGGGGTTCATCGCCGCGGCCGCCGTCGTCGGGATCCGCACCCAGGGGCGGTGCCGTCGGGGGGGGGTGCCGCCGCTCGCCGTCGGCGGGGAGGCGGCACCGCGGCTCGGCTCGGCACAGCCACACGTTCACACGGCCTCACGGCTTCACCAGGGCCGCCCCTCCCGCAGGCACACCACGCCCCCGTCCCGCGCGGCCGAGTGCAGCGCGGTCAGTATCGGGCGGTGCATGACCAGGGTCGGGTCGGTCAGTTCGTCCAGGGTCAGGAAGGCGTACCGGTCGTGCTCGGGGCTCAGCCGCACGCCGGCGGTGGGGGCGACGGTGCCGCCGTCGAAGTAGCAGTCGAGGACCGGGCCGGTGCCCAGGACGTCGACCCGGTGGTCGATGCCGATCAGCCGGGGCCGCTCGCCGATGTCCAGGCCGGTCTCCTCCCGGGCCTCGCGCCGCGCCGCCGTCCACGGATCCTCGCCGTGGTCGAGCATCCCGCCCGGCAGCCACCAGTGCCCGGCGCTCGGCTCGTCGGGGGAGTAGCGCAGCACCAGCAGCCGCCCCCGCGTGTCGTACAGCAGCACGCACGAGGCGACGAGCGCCCGGGGTTGCGTCTTGACCCACTCCTCGCGCGGCATCCACCCAACGCTCACGTCAGTCCTTCCTCCCGCTCAGGGTGCGCGCGGCGGTCCTGCGCAGGTGCTCGGTGAAGACACCGGCCGGGTCGGGGACGCCGAGCCGGTGCAGCGACACCATCGACGTGACGATGACGTCGCAGATCTCGGCCGTCACGTCGTCCCAGGTGTGGCTCGTGCCCTTGCGCGGATTGACGCCGGTGACCCCGATCAGCGCCTGGGCCGCCTCGCCGAACTCCTCCCCGATCTTCAGCACTTGCAGCACCGACCGCTGCGCGGCGGGGATGTGAGCGGCCGCCTCGTCCAGGAACACGGCCAGCCCGGCCGTGATCTCCCAGTGGTCCTCGTCCACGGACACCCCTTCCGGCGGGCGTCCCTCGCCCCGCCTCCTCGACTCGTGAACGATCGCGGGCCGCGTGCGGAGACGGGCTCAACCGGCCATTTCCCCGCGGCGCGAGGGAGCGCGGAAGGGGCGGCGGCCCGGCGTCGCCGGGGCGTTGTCAGTGGTCGCCAGTAGGTTCTTTCCCGTCCCGCCGATCCGGCGTCGGACTTCCCTTGTGCTGCAAAGGAGATGGTGCGTTGTCGCACTTCGAGAGGTCGAGCACGGCGCGGGTGATCCCGCCCGCACGGCCGCGCAAGCTCGCCAAGGTCCCGTTCGCGGAGCTGGCCGACGGGCGCCTCCAGGGCGTCGTCTCCAGCGGCTCCGACATCGGGCGGGTCTACGTCTCGTCGGTCACCGCCGGGACGTACGCCTACGCGTGCAGCACCAACAACAACCGGCCGTTCGGCGGCGCCCGCGGCGGCTTCTGCAACCACATCGGCGCGCTGATCAACGAAGCGGTGCTCCAGTACGGCGCCGAGCGCGTCGCCCGCTATCTGCGCACCGACCTCGGGGACGGGGAGGCCACCGCCCACACCCTCCACCTGGTCATGAGCGCGACCCGCCCGCTGCCCGCGGACGGCAAGGCCGCCGCGTCGGTCTTCAGCCGGTTCCTGCGCCACCTCGCCTACCTCGAACTGGCCCCGGCCACCGCGCCGCTGCCCGAGATGCAGTGGTTCCCGCCGACGAGGGCGGTGGCCTGATGCGGCTCGATCTGCTCACCGAACCCGTCGAGGGACTGGACGAGGCCCTGGCCGCCGTCGACGCCTTCGACCAGGTGCTGATCGGCGGTCTGCTGAGGCCCCAGCCCGCCCAGGCCGAGGGCCTGGCGCGGCTGGCCGACGCGGTCGCCGGCAGCCCGCTCGCCGCCCGCGCGGCCGAGGCCGCCGAGAAGGCCGCGGCCGGCGCCGCGAGCGAGGACCACTTCCTCAGCCTCGCCGCCGCCCGCACCGCCCTGCTCGGCTCCGTCCACGACGCGCTCGCCGCCCGCGCGGACGAGGCCACCGGCCGCCCCCGTGAGGAGACGCCCGCCGCGGCCGCCGCCGGACAGCAGGCGCCCAACCTCCTCGCCGCCGCCCGCTCCTGGCTCGGCGACCTCGCGCGCGCCGGCTGGCAGGGCATCGACCACGATGTGGTCGCCGGCTCCGCCCAGGTGGTCTCCGCGCTGCTGCCGGGTCCGGAACTGCGCCGCCTCGCCACCCTCCTCGACGGATTCGCCGCCGAACTCGCCGCGTCCTGCCCGGGCGCCTCCCTGGAGCGGATACCCGTGCGCCGCTGGGCCGACCTGTGGGCCCGCGGCATGCTGCTGACCCTGCCCGGCGCCGCCGCCGCGCTCGCCACGGGCACCGCCACCGGCCGGCTGCTGCCGCTCGGCGTCGACCTCCAGGAACACGCCACCGCCGCCCAGGCCCAGGTGCACGCCGTCCTCGAACCCGCCGACGGCGGTCCACCCCGCCTGGTGCGGGCGAGCGTGTCCGCGCCGAAGCCCGACACCGTCCTCGGCGCGGGGGTCTGGCAGCTGCTGCGCCCGCACATGGCGCTGCTCGCCGCCCTCGGCGAGGGCCGCTCGATGGACCTCACCGACATGCCCGTCACCGCCGAGGGCGACCTGATCTGGAGCGACGAGCACGCCCGCGCCGGCGAGCCCGCCGACCCCTTCGCCACCGCCCGCGTCGCCCTGCCCACCGCCACCACACCGCCGACCGCGCCCCTCGACCGGCACCCGGTGCGCCTCGCCCACCCCGTGTTCCTCGAGGGGTACACCGCCGAACAGGACGCGGACGACGAGACGGTGACGTTCACCCTCACCGGGCACCGGCTGGCCGTCGACACCGACCGCGTACCGGTCGCCGGACCGCTCACCCCGAAGGCCGTCGCCGCGTCCACCGCCTGCATCGGACTGCTGCGCTGGGACGCCGGACGCTTCGCCGTCCAGCCGCTCGCCGTGGAGACCACCGTGCGCAGGAAGACGGTCGCCGTCCACGCGGGCGCCTGGGCCGGCGGCACCACCGACAAGGCCGGGGCCAAGCTCGAGAAGGCCGCCACCGACGCGGTGGCCGTGCTGCGCGAACGCGCCGGAAGGCTGCTCAGGAAATGACCGACCACACCACCGGGGAGACCGTGCCGGCGAACCCCGACGAGAACCGCCGGCAGCTGCTGTACTGGCGGCTGCTCGCCCGCCTCTTCGACCCCGAGGAGCAGGCCGGTCTGGAGGCCGCCTCGCTCGCCGTCGTCGAGGACATCGGCCTGCCGCCCGCCCTGCTCGACCCGCAGGCCTCCGTCGACTCCATCGTCCAGCGCCACCCCGAACTCGCCGGCGAGTTCGAGAACCTGATGGTGCCCGAGCCCGACGGGGACGACCGCGACCGGGCCGCCGAGGTGCGCCGCGCCGCGCTCGTGTCCAAGGTGCTGCTGGGCGTCTTCGCCCCCGGCTCCGGCACCGTCACCGCCGGGCAGCTCGCCCAATGGCAGTCCGACGCCGGCTGGCTGGAACGCGCCCTCGGCTGCAAGCCCGGCGACCTGCGCGGCGGACGCGGCCGCGGCGGCGCCGGCCGCGCGGCCGGCGGGGGAGTGAGCCCCACCGGCACGGGAATCGGCCACCCCACCCCCGACCTCGGCACGCTCATCCCGGAGATCGGCCCCGAACTCGGCGCCATCGAGGCCGACCTGGTCAAGCGCATGCACCTGCGGGAAGTCCTCGCCGACCCCCAGCTCGCCGCACAGCTCACCCCGAGCATGTCGCTCATCGAGCAGCTGCTGCGCGACAAGAACAACCTCTCCGGCGTCGCCCTCGCCAACGCCAAGGCGCTCATCCGCCGCTTCGTCGACGAGGTCGCCGAAGTCCTGCGCACCCAGGTCGAGAAGGCCTCCGTCGGCACCCTCGACCGGTCGATCCCGCCCAAGCGGGTCTTCCGCAACCTGGACCTCGACCGCACCATCTGGAAGAACCTCACCAACTGGGACCCCGAGGAGGAACGGCTCTACGTCGACCGCCTCTACTACCGGCACACCGTCCGCAAGACGACGCCGCAGCGGCTCATCGTCGTCGTCGACCAGTCCGGCTCGATGGTCGACTCGATGGTCAACTGCACCATCCTGGCGTCGATCTTCGCCGGCCTGCCCAAGGTCGACGTCCACCTGATCGCCTACGACACCCAGGCGCTCGACCTCACCCCCTGGGTGAACGACCCCTTCGAGACCCTGCTGCGCACCAAGCTCGGCGGCGGCACCGACGGCACGGTCGCCATGGCCCTGGCCCAGCCGAAGATCGCCGAACCGCGCAACACGGTCGTGGTGTGGATCTCCGACTTCTACGAATGGCGCTCCGAGCCGCTGTTCGAGAGCATGGCGGCCATCCACCGCTCCGGCGCGAAGTTCATCCCCGTCGGCTCGGTGACCAGCGCCGGCCGCGGCAGCGTCAACCCCTGGTTCAGGGAACGTTTCAAGGACCTCGGCACGCCCGTGATCTCCGGTCACATCCGCAAGCTCGTCCACGAGCTGAAGTCGTTCCTCACCTGAGCCGTCCGCGCCTCAGCACACCCACCTCTCACCTCTCCTCTCACCGAAAGGCCTCACCCATGTCCGACCTGCTGCGCGCCCCCGCCGAGATCAAGTACGCCGAGGAGCTGGACTGGCTCGAGTCGATCGACGACAACCCCAAGCCGTTCTCCTGGCGGCTGTCGCCGAAGATGATCCGGCTGTTCATCCTCGGGTCCGAGCGGGCCGACGGCCTCGACCGCGAGGTCTCCCAGAAGTGGTTCGGCGACCGCAGCATCGTCGAGCGGGCCATCGTCACCCTCGCCTCCGACCGCGGCCTGCTGCTCATCGGCGACCCCGGCACCGGCAAGAGCTGGCTCGCCGAACTGCTCGCCGCCGCCGTCTGCCGCAACTCCACCCTCGTCGTGCAGGGCACGGCCGGCACCACCGAGGACCACATCAAGTACTCGTGGAACGTGTCCATGGTGATCGCCAAGGGCCAGTCGCGGGAGTCGATGATCCCCTCGCCGATCATGACCGCGATGGAGAACGGCGTCATCGGCCGCTTCGAGGAACTGACCCGCTCCACCAGCGACGTCCAGGACGCGCTGATCTCCATCCTCTCCGAGAAGTACATCTCGGTCCCCGAACTCGACAGCGACAACATCGTGTTCGCCAAGCCCGGCTTCTCCGTCATCGCCACCGCCAACAGCCGCGACCGGGGCGTCAACGACCTGTCCTCCGCGCTCAAGCGCCGCTTCAACTTTGTGCGCATCCCCGTCGTGACCAACAAGAAGAGCGAGGCGGAGATCGTCCGCTTCCGCACCGAGGAACTGCTGCGCCGCCACCAGATCGAACTCGACGTCCCACCCACCCTGCTGGACGTGCTGCTGCAGTCCTTCTCCGACCTGCGCGCCTCTGCCGCCGCGGCCGCGAGCGACGACGAGAAGCTGGAGTCCGCGCTGTCCACCGCCGAGCAGATCGGCGTCCTGGAGGACGCCATCCTGCACAGCAACTTCTTCGGCGAGCGCGCCCTGACCGCCCGTACCCTCGCCTCCTCGCTCGTCGGCTCCCTCGCCCGCCGCGAACCGGAGGACCTGGCCATCCTCAACAAGTACCTGCACGGCGTCGTCGAGCCGCGCAGCAAGGAGGAGGGCGGCTCCTGGCCGGAGTTCCTCGAGGGCGGCCGCGACGCCATCGCGACCCTGTCGTGAGCACCCGGAACCACACCGTGGACAGGCCCATGAACGAGTCCGCCTTCACCGCCCTGCGCACCCAGCTCCAGCAGGCCGCCACCGCGTTCGCCGGCGGACCCGACGCACTGGAGGGCATCCTCCTCGGCATCGTCGACGACGTCGACCGCGCGGTGCGCGAACCCCTGGAAATCTTCCCCGTCTGCCATCACTCGCCCGCCTCCGCCCTCGCCATGGCACGCCGGCTGCGCGAGAAGCAGCCCAAGGTGGTCTACCTCGAACTCTGCGAGGACATGGCCCCCCTCCTGACCGAGCTGCGCAACTGCAGGCTCCCGGTCGCCGTCCAGGCGTTCGCGACCGAGGTCGACGGCTTCCCCGCGGAATGGGCGCCGCTGTCGGTGGTCGCCCCGATCACCGAGGCGTCGGCCGAGTACCAGGCCATCGCCTACGCCCTGGACACGCCGGGCGTCGAACTCGTCCTCGTGGACCGGTCCTCCGACCACGTCTTCCAGTGGCAGGAGACCCGGCAGGAGACCAAGGAGGACACCGGCACACCGGCCGACCCGGACGCGCCGCCCGCCGAGGAGGAGGCCGCGCTGCACGGCGACGCGGTCGGCGTGGAGATCGGCGACCTGCGCCCCCGCTTCGCCGAACTGGAGGAGCACCTGCTGCGCCACGGCAAGGTGCGGCACTGGTCGGAGTGGTGGCACCAGTACGTCGAACTGCCCCTCGGCGACAGCGACCACGACACCTACCGGCAGGTCATGCTGCTCATCGGCAGCCTCTTCCGGCGCCTCGCCCCCGGCGACCCGCACCGGGTCCGCGTCGACGAGGACCGCGAACGCCACATGTGGACGCGGATGCGCCGGCACATGGCCGCCACCGGCACCGACCCCGCGGACGCCCTCTACGTCTGCGGCGCCTTCCACGCCGCCAGCCGCGTCGCCGAGTTCGGCGTCCACGGCGCCGACACCTTCGAGATCAGCCCGCCCACCGCCACCAAGTGGCAGCACGGCCTGATCCCGTCCAGCCACGCCGCCATCGAGGCACAGTTCGGGCTCGCCGCCGGCTCGGTGTCCATCGCCGCCGCCCAGTGGACGAAGAACCTCAAGCGCACCCGGGTCAAGCCGTACCGGCTCGCCGGCCAGGCGGGCACCAGGACGCCGAAGAAGACGGCGAAGGCCGCGCCGGCTCCCGTCCCCGCCGGCCCGGCCGCCCCCACCGACAGACTCACCGGCTTCCTGCAACGGCCCCCCGTCCTGGACCGCCTCGACGAGGAGGAACTGCTCGGCTGGTCCGTGGAGATCGTGCGCGCCGCCCGCCGCAACGGCTACCTCGCCTCCACCGCCGACGCCATCGCCGTGTTCGAGACGTCGATCCTCCTCGCGGGCATGCGGGACCGCGCGAAGCCCACGCCGTACGACTTCCAGGACGCGGCGGTCACCTGCGTCGAGAAGGACACCGTCCCCGGCCGGCGCGACGTGCGCCGCCTCGTGGAGATCATGCTGGGCGGCGACCGCGTCGGCCAGGTCGGCTACGACGCGCTGCCACCCCTCGCCCGCGACGTCCACGACCGGCTCGCCCCGCTCGACCTCAAGCTCCAGCAGCGCGGCGTCCAGCGGGCCCTGCTCGACATGGCCTCGCGGCCGGAGCTGGAACAGTGCTCCGACGTGCTGTGGATGCTGCGCTACCTCCTGCCGCACGGCGCGGCGCGCCCCATCATGGGCGAACGCAAGCTCGGCGAGCGCCCCATCCAGGAGTCCTGGGACCTGGCCCTGGGCACCCATCAGCGGGCCCTCATCGAGCTGGGCTACGAGGGCGTCAGTATCGAGCAGGTCCTCGAACAGCGGCTGCGGCGCACCGCGTACGGGCCGCAGGCGACCACGGCGACCGTCCTCGAAGCCGTCGAGGACGCCACGCTCTACCTGCGCAGCCGCCGCCTCGCCGACGAACTCGGCCGGCGCGCCCTCGACGTGCTGGCGACCGAGCGGACCGTCGACGGCGCGCCCGAGGTGCTGCGCCGGGTGCGCGGACTGCTGGCGTACTACCGCACCAGCGAGCCGTCCCTGCCCGCGTGGATCGAGTCCTTCGTCAAGACCGGCTACGCCCACTACTGCACCCTGCTGCCGACGGCGTTCACCGACGACGAGGCGAGCGTCCGCCAGGTCGCGGCCATGCTCGGCTTCCTGTTCAGCATGGAGAGCCTCGCCCTGTCGCTGGGCTGCGACCGCAACCAGCTGGAGCTGGCCGTCGCCCAGTCCCATCCGGAGGACCCCGCGAAGACGGCGCTGCTGTGGGCGGCCAAGACCCAGCTCGGCACCCTCTCCCGGGCCGGCCTGCGGGCCCGCTGCGACGAACTGCTCGGCAACCCCCTGGTCGTGCCCGCCTATCCGCGCTACCTCAGCGGATTCCTGCACGCCCTGGAACCGGTGCCCGGCCTCGCCGACTTCGTCGTCGAAGCCGTGTCGAACGCGTTCGCCCGGCTGCCCGACCCGGTGCTGCTGCCCTGGCTGCCGACCCTCATCACCACCCTCCGCGCGGGCGGCGCGGACCTCGCGCCCCTGCTGATCCGCGAGGCGGGCCGCGTCTTCCCCGGCCGCCTCGCCGCCCTGGACGCCTGGATACCGCCGTGGCGAGCCGAGCCGGCCCCGGCGCCCGCACGTCCGGTCCGCGACCGCTCGTCCGTGCGCGGCCTGCCGCTGCTCGCCGCGCACCCCGCGGCCTGCGACGCGGTGGCGGCCCTGCTCGGCTGCGACGCCGACTGGGCCCCGGCGGACCGTACCCCGGCCGGCGCGGCCCTCCTCGCCCGCCACCCGCACACCGCCGACGCACTGGGAGCCCTGCTGGCCACCCCCTGACGGCGACAACCACCGGAGCCACCGCCCCCGGCAGGGAGCGGTGGCCCCGGCGTACGCACGAGCCGACGGTACGGTGCGCGGGGGCACCCCTCAGGGCCGGCGCCCCGAACGGACGCACACGCGCCCGAACTCCGCGAGGGCACGGAAGTCGCCCTCCCGCAGCCCGAGCCGGGGATCGACGTGCCACAGCAGCGCCGCCCCCGCGTGGCGCACGCTCACGAACCCGGCGATCGCGCGCTCCGCGTCGCTCAGACCGGGCTCGCCCTCCGGCAGCGGGAACGGATCCGGCGTCGGTCCCGCCAGCGCGAGCCGCCCGGGCGACCAGCCGCCGATCAGCCGCCGCCAGGGATCCGCCCCCGCCTCCACCAGAGCGCGGGCGTTGTCCGGCCGGTCCGTCATCACGGCCTCCCACAGCGCCGTGCCCCCGGCCCCACCCGCCCGGTCCCGAGGTGCGCGGGCGCGGGGCCGGCGGCAGGCTGGGGACCATGCAGCGCAAGGGACGCGGCGAGGGCGGACGTGGCGAGGGCGGACGGGGTGACGGCGGTCGGGAGCCCGATGTGGAGGCGGTCCTCGACGAGCTGTACACGACGCCGCCGCCCCAGTTCGTCGCCCGCCGCGAGGAACTGGCCGTCGCGGCGAGGACAGCCGGCCGCGCGGCGGACTCCCGGCGCATCCGCGCCGCCCGCCGGCCCACCCTGGCGGCCTGGGCGGCGAACCTGCTGCTGCGCCGCGACCCGGACGAGAGCCGCCGGCTGCTCGACCTGGGCGAAGCCCTCCGCGAGGCCTACCGCACGCTGGACCCGGCCGCGCTCAGGGACCTCACCGCCCAACGGCGCCAGGTCGTCGCCCTGTTGTCCCGGCAGGCCGCCCGGCTCGCAGACGCGGCCGGGCACCCGCTGTCCGCCGCCGCACAGCAGGACGTCACCGCCACGCTGCACGCGGTCCTCGCCGATCCCGACGCCGCCGAGCAATGGTCCTCCGGTCGGCTGACCGGCGCCCTCAGCCCGCCGTCCGCCTTCCTGTCCCCCGACCCGGACGCCGCGGCGCGGACGGCGCGGCCGAAGCCGAGGACGACCACGGCTCCCGAGTCCCGTGCGGAGCCCGCCCGGGGGCCCGCGAAAGAGAGCACCAAGAGGAGCACCAAGAAGTCCGCCGCCAAAACCGTCGCCATAACCACCACCAAGGCCGCCGACAAGGTCGCCAAGAAGGCCGCCGAGAAGGCACAGCCCACGGACGAGCTCGCCGAACGCCGCCGCGTCCGCGAGGAGCAGCTCGCCGAGGCCCGCCTCGCCGCCGAGGAGGCCGAGCGGCGTCTGGGCGAGCGCCGCGAGAGGGCGGCCGAGGCGGCGGAGTCCCTGACGCGGGCCCGCGAGCGCCGGGAGGCGGCGCGGTCGGAGCTGGGCGCCGCCGAACAGCGGCTGCGCACCGCGCGGGAGGCCTTGCGGGACGCCGACCGGGCACGCCGCGAGGCCGAGGAACGCCACCGCTCCGCCGCCGACGCCCGCACCACGGCCGAACGGGAGGCCCGCGCCGCGGCGACCGCACTGCGACGCCTGGAGATCCGCACGGGACGGCGCGAGCAGCCGCCGGGCCGGTCCCGCTAGTCGGTGACGAGGGCGAGGGTGAAGCCGTCGTACCCCTTCATACCGACGGTCTGCACCGTGGTGGCGGTCAGCCGCGGGTGCTCGGCGACGAGTTCGGTGAAGCGGCGTATGCCCTGCACGCGGGGGTCCTCGCTCGCCGGGGCGACGACCGCTCCCTCGCGGACCACGTTGTCCCCGACGATGACGCTGCCCGGCCGGGTGAGCCGCAACGCCCAGTCCAGGTAGGCGGGGTTGGACGGCTTGTCGGCGTCGATGAACACGAGGTCGAACGGGCCGGCCCCCTCGTCGGCGAGCAGCGGCAGGGTCCCCAGGGCGTTGCCGACCCGCAGGTCGACGACGTGGTCGACGCCGGCGCGGGCGATGTTCCGCGCCGCGACGTCCGCGCACCGCTCGTCGGCCTCGAGCGTCACCAGCCGCCCGTCCGCAGGCAACGCGCGGGCGAGCCAGATGGTGCTGTAGCCGCCGAGCGTGCCGATCTCGAGGACGGTGCGGGCGCCCTGGATGCGGGCGAGCAGGTGCAGCAGCTTGCCCTGGTTCGGGGCGACCTGGTGGGGCGGCAGCCCGGCCGCGTCACTGTCCGCGACGGCCGAGAGCAGCGCGGCGTCCTCGGCCACCAGCAAGCCGTTGAAGTAATCGTCGACGGCCGTCCACGTCTGCTGCGACACAGTGCGCTCCCTTTCGATACTCACCGGGTTCCATGGGTAACCTACGAGGGTGGACGGCATCCCGCGATCGCTTTTCCCTTCCTTCGTTCGGCAGTACGGCATGAGTCCTCGGCGCGGGGCCGACGACATCTCCGGCATCGCGCAGGCCGCGGCGGTGGCCGGCGACCGGTGGAGCCTGTTGGTGCTGCGCGGGCTGACCGGGTGCTGGTGGCCCTCCAGGACCCGGCGACAGCTGCCTGTTCGGGGACGGTACGCTCACCGGATGCACCGTTCACGGTGTTCCCTCGCTTCGCTCGCGCCCGCCGGGGCCATCACCTTCCGGAGCGATGAACGCAGCAACCTCGCCGCGGCAGAGCACCACGATGGCGTCGCAGCCGCACGTGCAGTACTCGACCTCGCCGCTCGACGTCGAGTGGGCGGACAACAGCTCCCAGGTCGGTGTGTCCTCGGTTGCCGTACAGCCCCAGTCGAGCAGCGGGCATCCCTCGCGGGCGGAGTGGAGTGTCGGACCGTCCGTCCGTGTGGCCGGCCGTGAGGGGTGTGACGACCGCTCAGCGGGGACCGGGCTGGACGGGAGGGGGTTCGGCATGGGTGTCTTCTCCCTTCGGTGCCGTGTCCTCGGACCCCGGCACGGCGGGTTCGGGCAGGGTCTTGAACAGCAGCCAGGCCAGGACGGGCATCAGGACCAGTGGGGCCAGGGCGGTCCGCAGCGAAGTCCTGTCGGCGACGGTGCCGATGACCGGGCTGATCAGGCCGCCGATACTCACGGTGAGACCGAGCGTGATCCCGCTGGCGGTGCCGGCCCGCGAGGGCAGGTAGTCCTGGCCCAGCGTGACCTGGAGCGAGAACGGGATGTACAGACCGGCCGAGGTGAGCAGGACGAACAGGTAGAGGGCGGGGCCGGGAACGAGGAGCAGACCGGCGATCGATCCGGCCGTCAGCAGGTACGACCAGCGCGAGACCCGCACCCGGTCCCACCGGTCCGCCAGCGCACCACCCAGCACGCTGCCCACCGCGCCACCCACGTACAGCAGGAACAGAGCCGCCGTGCCCGCGGCCTTGCTGCCGTCCATGCGGTCGGTGGCGTACAGCGAGACGAACGTGCTCAGACCGATGAAGGCGACGGAGCGGCACACCACGGCCAGCGAGAGGCGCACGAACGACGCCCTGTCGTCCTCGCCGGACGCGGGCGCCTCGGCCGCGTCGGACAACCGGGTCTCCAGCACGCGCAGCACGGGCAGGCACAGCGCGGCGCCGACCACGGCCGGCAGCACGAGCACCGGCGTCAGGCGCAGTCCCCCGGCCGAGACCACGACGGCGACCGCGACCGGGGCCAGCGCGAAGCCGAGGTTGCCCCCCAGCGAGAACCATCCCATCGCGCTGTGACTGCCGCCGCCGGCGACCCTGGCCACCCGCGCGGACTCCGGATGGTAGGCGGCCACGCCGACCCCGGACACCGCGACGACCGTCAGCGTCACCAGGTAGGAGTCACTCACCCCGCTGAGCGCGATACCCACCCCCGCGACCAGCGTGCCGGCCGGCAACAGCCAAGGCATCGCGCGGCGGTCGGTCACCATGCCGAACAACGGCTGGGCCACCGACGACAACACGGAGGCGGCGAGCACGATGCCCGAGACGGCGGCGTAGCCGTACGCGCGCTCGATGACGAAGAAGGGCACGAGGGAGGCGACGGCGCCCTGATAGACGTCGACGCAGCCATGCCCGACGGACAAGAGAGTGAGGGAGAGATTCCTGCGCACCCGGTCATCGTGGACGGCACCCACCGTGTCGCGCTTCCGATAAACTGCCAGACAATGACGGAAGTCCGCCACACGCCCGTGGCCCCCACCCGCACCCAGCGACTGGCGTCCGGTGCGGGGATAGACGCGCACCGGCACGACGACCACCAGATCGTCTACGCGGGCCGGGGCGTACTGTCCGTCACCACCAGCGCCGGCTCCTGGGTCGCCCCCGCGACCCGCGCCATCTGGGTGCCGGCCGGCACCGTCCACGCCCACCAGGCCCACGGTGACCTCGAACTGCACCTGGTGGGCCTCCCCGCGTGGGAGAACCCCCTGCGCCTGGACACCCCCAGCGTGCTCGCGGTGAGCCCGCTGCTGCGCGAGCTGATCATTGCCTTCACCCGCACCGAGGGCGACGACAGCCCGGAGCGGACGCGGCTGCGCGCGGTGCTGCTGGACCAGCTGAAGATTTCGGTGCAGCAGCCCCTGCACCTGCCCACGCCGAGCAGTCCCCTGCTCCGGACCGTCTGCGACCTCCTGCGGTCCGACCCCTCGGACAACCGCACACTCGCCGAACTCGGCCGAGAGGCCGGGGCCAGTGACCGTACACTCTCCCGCCTGTTCCGGAGCGACCTCGGCATGACGTTCCCTCAGTGGCGCACCCAGCTGCGACTCCACCACGCCCTGGTCCTGCTGGCCGAGAAGGTGCCGGTGACCACGGTCGCGAACCAGTGCGGATGGTCGTCCACCAGCGCCTTCATCGACGTGTTCCGCCGCGCGTTCGGGCATACCCCGGGCACGCACTCCCGGTGACCGGTCGACCCCCTGGTCAATGCGGCTGGTCCCACGCACCGGCCGCCGCCGCCCGGGCGGCGTACGTGGCGAAGTCGACCGGCGCGCGTCCCAGTACCTCCCGCACGCCGGTGCCCGGCTCGGCGAAGTGCCCCGCGCGCATGGCGGCGAACATCGCGTTCAGCTCGTCCGCGGCCTCCTCGGACGCGCCCGAGGCCAGGAGGCCCGCCCGGTACTCCTCCGGCGTCACCTCGGTGTAACGGATGGGGCGTCCCGCGGCCTCGGCGATGGTCGCGACGGCCTCCTCGAAGGTGAGCCCCCGGGGCCCGGACAGCTCGTACACCCGGCCGTGGTGACCGTCCGACGTCAGTGCGGCCGCGGCGACGTCGGCGATGTCCTGGACGTCCACGAACGGCTCCGGCACCGCCCCGAGCGGCAGGGCGAGGTGCCCGGACCGCAGCGGGGCCCGCCAGACGTCCTCGTCGAAGTTCTGGTGGAAGTTGTTCGGGCGCAGGATCGTCCACCGCGCGCCGGACTCGCGGACCGCCTGCTCCGCCGCGGCCATGCCCTGGAAGTACGGGGGCCGCATCCGGTCGATGCCGCGCGCGGACAGCGCCACGAACCGACAGACGCCCGCCTCGGCCGCCTGCTCGACGAAGGGCGAGGCCAGGGCCGGGTCCACGGGGGCCAGGAGATGGACCGCCGAGGCCCCGTCCAGGGCGGTCCTCCAGGTGCTGCGGTCGGTCCAGTCGAACCGCACGGTGCCGGTGCGGGACGCGGCCCGCACCGGCCGGCCCGCCGCCCGCAGGGTGCGCACGAGCCGCCGGCCGACCTTGCCCGTCGCGCCGAGGACCAGGATCTCATCGGTGTGTGTCGTCATGACGGTCAGTCAACTTTCCTGAGCCGCCACGGGACATGGCCGCGCGTCCGCCGGGGATGTCCGATCGTCCGCCGGGTTATCGTGAAACGCGTGGATCCCTTGGACGATCTCCTTCAGGGCGTGCGCGCCGACGGTGCCGGCTTCGGCCGCACGGAGCTGTCGCCGCCCTGGGCGCTGCGGTTCACCGACGGTGCCTCCCTGACGCTGTCGGCCCCGCTGCACGGCGAGGCCTGGATCGCCCTGGACGACGGCTCGCCAGAGCACGGCAAGGCAGTGCTGCTCAAGCCGGGCGACTGCGCGATCGTGCGGGGTCCCGCGCCGTTCACGGTCACCGACCGCCCGCGGCCGGATTCCCCCCGTGCCGGCGCCGCGGACCCGCCGCCGCCCGCCTCCACCGTGCTGCTGACGGGGACTTACCAGGTCCGTGGCCGGGTCTCCGCGCGGCTGCTCGACATGCTGCCGCCGCTGCTGGTGGTCCCGGGCACCGACGGCTGCGCCTCCCTCGGCGGTTTCCTGGACTCCGAGGCGGCCGCCTGCCGTCCGGGCCGGCAGGTGGTCCTCGACCGGCTGCTGGACTGGCTGCTGGTGTGCACGCTGCGCGGCTGGTTCGACTCCCCGCAGGCCGCGCCTCTGGCCTGGTACGGCGCCCTGGGCGACGAGGTGACCGGCCCCGCGCTGCGGGCGATGCACCGAGCGCCGGAGCATCCCTGGACCCTCGCCGCGCTGGCCGCCGAGGCGGCCGTGTCCCGTACGACACTGGCCGCGCGGTTCACCCGGCAGGTCGGCAAGCCGCCGCTGGCCTATCTCACCGACTGGCGGATGACCCTGGCCGCCGATCTGCTGACCGGGTCCACCGCGACCGTCGCCGCCGTCGCCCGCCAGGTGGGCTACGCGGACGCCTTCGGCTTCAGCACGGCCTTCAAACGCGTCCACGGCGTGAGCCCCAGCGAGTACCGCCGGGCCTGCGGCACGGCCGACTGCGCCGCTGACTGCCCCGCGTGAGCGACTGGGGCAGCGCGTCGCCGCCGTGGCCGGGTCCGGCGAGGGGACCGGGCGCGCCCGCATGCATCGGCCGGTCGGCCAGTCCCCGCAGGTACCTCGTCCCCAAGTCCCGTCGCCCACCCGGCGCAGACCGGGCTCACTCCTCCTCGACGGCGGTCCAGTCGCCGCGCGCGTCCACGGGCGCGGCGGGCGGCGCCACCGCGCGCACCAGCCGCTCGCGGGCCGCCGCGGGGCCGCCCCGGCCCGCTCACGTGCTGCCGACGCCGTCCAGCGCCGCGCTGACCCGGGCCAGCCGGGCCGGCGGCAGCGCGAAGTGGTTGTCCGGGTTGCGGTACGAGTACGGGCCGTCGCTGACCCGGCCGACGCCCCCGGCGGTGGACCAGCGCGCGGCACCGGCCGGCCCCTGGGCGTCGAGCAGGGCCGCGGCCAGCGCCTCGGGCGCCTCCACCGCCGTACACGCGCGCAGGGCGGCGGCCACCCGGCCGGCCGCCTCGTCGGGCACGGCCTCGTCCCCGAGCGCGGGCAGCAACAGCAGCAGCCGGGCCCCGGGGTCGGACGTGCTGCCGCCGGGCAGACCGTTGTCCGCGGCCGCGCACAGTTCGGGCCAGGACAGCGCGGGACCCATGAAGTGGCCCTCGTCCTGGGCGAGCAGTTCGGCCCGCTCCCAGTGGGGGTGGTGCAGGAGGTAGTCGACGCCCGGGTCGTCCGGGGCGGCGCGGTAGACGACGTACAGCCGGTGGCCGCCCCGCAGCGGCACGGTGAAGACGGGCCACTCGTCCCCCTCCAGCAACCGCCGCTGACCCTCCGCGGCGGCCTCCTCGTCCGCGCCGAGCAGCAGCTCCTCGGCCTCGGCCTCGGCGGCACAGCTGTAGAGGTGGCCCAGCCAGAACAGGGGCTGGGCCAGCAGCTCGGGGCGGTGGGTGAAGGGGCCGCCGTCGTAGCCCGGTATGCGGGAGGGATGCGTCGTCGCGCTGTTCGTCACGCACGCCATCATGGCGGGCCCTGCGCGCCCCGGCGCGGGCGGGGGCACCGGCTTTCGCCGCGCGCTCAGTGACGGTACGGCTGCTGCTGGGGCTGCCCCTGGGTCTGGCCGCCCGTGGCCTGCGCCTGCAGCTGATCCGCCTGCTCCTTGGTCACCTGCTGTTCCGCCCCGCAGAACGTGCACTGCGTGGCGAACTTCGTCGAGAACGGGAACACCGGCACGAAGAACAGGGTGAACTTGGTGACGCGCTTCCTCAGCGTGTGCGCGGCCGGGTTGCCGCAGCGGCCGCAGACCAGCGTGAGTATCGCGAGCTGGTACAGATACCCCTTGGTACCAAAGATGATCATGTCGCTGATCCCTCCCGAGCCGGCGCCCGCCGGCACCGTGCCGGCCGGGCGGTGAGCCACGCCCACGTCCCCAGTCTTCCGCACGTCGCGGTGAGCGTCCTGACGCGGACCGGCGCGCCGGTGCGGTGCGGCCCGGTTTGGTGCGGTCCGGCGTGGCTCAGTGCGGCCCGGTGAGGCCCGGCCCGGTGTGGTCCGGTTCGCCCCGAGGCCCGGCCTCCGGCCCCGCGCCGGCCGTACCCCCGCGCCCCGTACCCGTACCCCCGTGCCCCGTACCCCCGGGCACGGGCCGACCGCCGTTTTCCTAGACTGGTACCGGACCCGGCCACGCCGACGCGGCCGGACGGAAGGCGGTGGCGCCCCATGCAGTACGTCGCTGTGAGTGCGCTCAGCCATCCCGGGCTGCGGCGGACCCGGAACGAGGACAGTCTCGTGATCGGCCCCTGGACCCTGTGCGCGACCGTCACCGAGAGCCCCCAGACCCTGGCCTTCCCGCTCGGGAGCCCCCTCGTCGTCGCCGTCGCCGACGGCCTGGGCGGCCACCCCGGCGGCGATCTGGCCAGCTCCCTCGTCGTGCGCGGGCTCGCCTCCAACGGCTCGGACCTCGGCACCGAGGACGCCGTCCGCGACCTCCTGGACGCCTGCAACCGGGCCGTCTACGACGCCGCGGGCGGTGACATGGGGGGCGAGCTGGCCACCATGGGGACGACCGTCGCCGGCGTCGTCGTCCGCGGCGACTCGCTGCTGGTGTTCAACGTGGGCGACAGCCGCGTCCTCGCGCTCTCCCCGGACGGCTTGCGCCAGCTCAGCGTCGACGACAGCCCCCCGCTGGAACCCGGGCAGCGCACCACGTCCCTCGTCACCCAGTGCCTCGGCGGCAGCCCCGTCTTCCGCGCCGTCCACGCGCACGTCACCCCCGTACCGCTGTCACCCGGTGAGCGCTATCTCATCTGCACCGACGGGGTGACCGACCCGCTGACGAACGACGTGATCGAGGACGTGCTCCGGGAGCACGACGACGGCCGCGCGGCCTTCGAGCTGTGGAGGGCGGCCATCGAGGCGGGCGGCCCGGACAACATCACGCTGGCCGTGGTCCGCGTCGGCGAGGAGTAGTCGCCGCCCTAACCGGGAGCAGCCCTCGCCGATCCGGCGTGGTCCCCGCCGGTCAGGCACCTCCTGCGCCGACGGGCCGCCCCGTCCTGTCCGCTCAGCGAACACCGATGTCCGGCAAGCGTCTTGACGGGACATCGACATCTCCCTGACCATCGGGCACACACAGCACCCGCACAGCTCTGGCACCACCGCTTCAGACTTCGTCCGGCAACCCCACCCACGACGAGAAAGTGCGGATCCCCACGTGACGACTCCCCGGTTCACCCTGCCCAGAAGCCGTTTCAGACGTACCGCGACGGCGACCGCCCTCACCCTGGCCGGCGCGCTGCTCGCCGCCGCCCCGGCCCACTCCGCCCCGGCCGCCTCCGCCCCCTCGGCGGCGACCGCGGCGCGGGCCCTCGCGGCCCCCGACATCCCGCTCGCCAACGTCAAGGCGCACCTGACCCAGTTCCAGTCCATCGCGGGCGCCAACGGCGGCAACCGGGCGCACGGCCGCCCCGGTTACAAGGCCTCCATCGACTACGTGCGCGCCAAGCTGGACGCCGCCGGATTCACCACCACCCTGCAGCAGTTCACCTACTCCGGCACCACCGGCTACAACCTCGTCGCCGACTGGCCCGGCGGCGACCCCAACCAGGTCGTCATGGCCGGCGCCCACCTCGACTCCGTCTCCTCCGGCGCCGGCATCAACGACAACGGCTCCGGATCGGCGGCCGTCCTGGAGACCGCGCTCGCCGTCTCCCGCGCCCAGCTCCAGCCCGCCAAGCACCTGCGGTTCGCCTGGTGGGGCGCGGAGGAACTCGGCCTGGTCGGCTCCAAGCACTACGTCAACACCCTCGCCGCCGCCGACCGCGCCCGCATCACGGGCTACATCAACCTCGACATGGTCGGCTCCCCGAACCCCGGCTACTTCGTCTACGACGACGACCCGGCGATCGAGAAGGTCTTCAAGGACTGGTACGCGGGCATCGGCGTGCCCACCGAGATCGAGACCGAGGGCGACGGCCGCTCCGACCACGCCTCCTTCAAGAACGCGGGCATACCCGTCGGCGGCCTCTTCACCGGCGCCAGCCGCACCAAGACGTCGGCCCAGGCCGCCAAGTGGGGCGGCACCGCGGGCCAGGCCTTCGACCGCTGCTACCACTCGTCGTGCGACACCACGGCGAACATCAACGACACCGCCCTGGACCGAAACAGCGACGCCCTCGCCCACGCCGTCTGGACGTTGAGCACGGCGACAACGCCCCCGCCGGGCACGACATACGAGAACACCACCGACGTCGCCATCCCCGACAACGGCGCGGCCGTCACCTCCACCGTCCCCGTCACCGGCCGCACCGGAAACGCCCCCGCCACGCTCCGCGTCGGCGTGGACATCAAGCACACCTGGCGCGGTGACCTGGTCGTCGACCTGCTCGCCCCCGACGGCACCGCCTACCGGCTGAAGAACTCCAGCAGCTCCGACTCCGCGGACAACGTCACCACCACCTACACCGTCGACGCCTCCAGCGAGCCCGCCAACGGCGACTGGCGGCTGCGCGTGCAGGACGTGGCCGCCCAGGACACGGGCTACATCGACAGCTGGAAACTGACCTTCTGACCCCGGCCCGCAGGCCGGCACCGCCCGCACCGTCCCCGGTGACCGGCGCGTTGCCGGCCCTCCCGGTACCACCGCGCGGCACGCCCCCGGCCGCGCGCGCTCAGCCGGTGGCGGCCCGGAAGCGGCGCCGGTACTCCGTGGGAGTGGTGTCGAGGCGTCGGCGGAACGCGCGCACGAGGGTGTCCGTCGTGCCGAACCCGCAGACGGACACGATGCGTTCCAGTGTCGCGTCGGTCGACTCCAGCTGCCGGCGCGCGAGTTCCACGCGCACGGCCTCGAGGTAGGCGCTCGGCGTCATGCCGAGCTCCGACGTGAAGACGCGGGTGAGCTGGCGCTCGCTGAGATGGGCGTGGGCGGCGAGGTCCGCGACCGTGAGCGGCTGCGCGATGTGCCGCAGGATGTGGTGACGCAGCTCCTCGACACGCCGGGTCGCGGAAACCGGTTCGAGCGGCACACTGAACTGGCTCTGCCCGCCGGGGCGCTTCAGGTACATCACCAGCTGCCGGGCGACGCGCAGCGCGAGCGCCTCCCCGAAGTCGTCGGCGACCAGGGCGAGGGACAGATCGAGGCAGGCGCTGATGCCCGCGCCGGTCCACACCTCACCGTCGCGGATGAAGATCGGGTCGGCGTCGACGCGGACCGCCGGGTGCTCGGCCGCCAGTTGCCGGGCCGTGGACCAGTGGGTCGTGGCGCGCCTGCCGTCGAGGAGCCCGGCGGCGGCCAGGACGTGCGCCCCGACACACATCGAGGCGATCCTGCGGGGCCGCTCGGCGAGGGTCTTCACCCAGCCGGTCACCACCGGGTCGGTGACCGCGCGGACCCGGCCCCGGCCGTCGGTCTCGACCGCGCCGGGCACCATGAGGGTGTCGATGCCCTCCCTCGCCACCTCCTCGAAGGTCGTGTCGGGGAGCACCCGCACCCCGGCGGCCGTGGTCACGGGGCCGGGGGTCTCGGCGGCCAGGACCACCCGGTAGGCCGGGGAGGACCCGTTCAGCTCGCGCCGCACCAGGGAGAACACCTCGGGCGGCCCGGTCACGTCGAGCAGGTCGACGCCGTCGAAGAGGAGGATGACGACGAGTCGTTTCATGGTGCTCAAGGCTGCTGTCTCCGCCCGCTCGGCAACGGTCATGTCCGGATCTGCAGGTTAGATGACATTGCCGACACATGAAGCGGGCCCGTAGCGTTCCCCACGTACCCGGCACGAGCGGCACCCCGCCCGTCCGGAGCCACAACTGCCGTTCCGCTCCACGGACTTGGCGTACCGATTCTTAGGGGAACCTCCATGGCCACGACCACGCTGCGCGCACTCATGGGCTTCGACGAGACGCCCGCGTCCCTCGCCGACGCCACCCTGATCCTGGTCGACTACCAGAACACCTACGTCCGCGGCGTGCTGGAACTGGACGGCTGGCAGGCGGCGCTCGACTCCGCCGCCGGACTGCTGGACCGCGCCCGGGAGGCGGGCACCACGGTCATCCACGTCGTCAACGACGGCGGTGAGGGCACCCTGTACGACATCCGGGCCGAGATCGGGCAGATCCACCCCCGCGTCGCACCGGCCGACGGGGAGTCCGTCGTCGTCAAGAAGGTCCCGGACGCCTTCGTCGGCACCGACCTGGGGGACCTCGTCGCCGACGCCGGACACAAGGACGTCGTCGTCGCGGGCTTCATGACGCACATGTGCGTGCTGTTCACCGCGCAGGGCGCGTTCCTGCGCGGCTACCGGCCCACGGTCGTCGCCGACGCCTGCGCCACCCGCCCGCTGCCGGCGGCGGGAACCGAGGTGCCCGCCGCGCAGCTCCACCGCAGCACACTCGCGACGATCGGCGACCTGTACGGAGTCGTCGTCGAGTCCGGCAGGACGCTGGTCTGACACGGCCCGCCGGCTGCCGCCCGGCTCAGCCCAGGCGGCGCCAGAAGGCGAGGTTGTGGGCGGCCGCGTAGTCCACCGCCGTGACGGCGCCGGGCGCCAGCGACTGGGTGTGCGGGACCGGGGAGCCCGGCTCGAACGCCGGCCAGGGTGCCAGGCCGCGCCGCCCCGGCCGGCCGGTAGGCGAACGTCGCCCAGTAGTCGGTGACGGCGTCCGCGAGCCGCGCCTGCGCCGGAGTGAACCGGCCGCGGAGCGCCTCGTCCTCGAACACGTACGGCGTGTCGGAGGCGTGGTAGGCGCCGAAGTCGAAGTCCCCCGGCCGGCACGGGCAGATACATCGGCGCCCGCCGGTCGGCGAACTCGTAGGCGTACGTGGGCACATGGCGGCCGAGAGCGGTGTGCTGGGCGTAGGTGCCGCGCGCCCACATCTGGTCGGTGACCACGGTGACCACGGTGACCACGGTGACCACGGTGACCACGGTGACCACGGTGACCACGGTGGCCCAGGCGAGGGCGGGGGAGGGGAAGGCGTCCACCGGGTACTCGGCGAGCACGGCGGCCGCGCGCTCCTTCCCGAACGCCGTCACCGCCAGCTCCTCGTACTGCTCCTCCGTCAGCTTGCCGTTCACCGCGTCCCACGTCAGCCCGACGAACAGCCGGAGCTCGTCGCGGGTCGCCCCGGACAGCACCGGTACCCGGTGGGAACGCCCCTCCTCCAGGGCCTTCTCCGGCAGCTCGGGCAGCACGCCCTTGCCGAACGCGAACGCCTGGAAGACGTTCATGACGTACGGCACGCAGGATCCGCTTCACCGGCAGCGCCCGCAGACAGCGCAGGGCGCGGCCACGTCCCGTCCGGCGTCGCGCAGCTCGCGCACGGTGCGCCAGGTGTACCAGCGGTACGTCGGCACCTGCGACCCCATCATGCCGGCGGGCATGTCCATCATGCCCTCGCCGCTGGAGAGCACCGCACGGTGGAACAGCCCCCGCGCGGAGGGCGACGTCAGGTGTCCGACGATCGCGGCCGCGCCGAACGACGTGCCGGCCACGGTCACGTCGCCGGGATCGCCGCCGAAGGCCGCCGCGTTGCGGGCCACCCACCGCAGCGCCGCCTGCTGGTCCTGCAGCGCGAAGGTCCCGGAACCCGGCAGTCCGGGGTGGGCGAACCCGCCGAGGACCCCGAGCCGGTAGTTGACGGTGACGACCATCAGCCCCGGTCGGCGAGCCGACGGGCATCCAACAGGTGCCCGCCGCCGATCGTGCCGTCGCCGTGGATCCACACGAACACCGGCAGCCCGCGGCCCCGGCCGGACGGGGCCGGGCGGTCACGTTCAGGACCAGGCAGTCCTCCTCCAGGCTGGTGGTCCCGCCGTACAGCGCGAGCACTTGCGGGCACAGCGGACCGGGCCGGGTGACGTCCCGCACGCCCTGCCAGGGGCGCACGGGACGGGGCGCGGCCCAGCGGTGGGCACCGGTCGACGGTCCCGCGTACGGGATGCCCCGGAACGAGCGGTGCCGGCCGGAGACGGTGCCGCGCACCGCTCCCGCGTCCGTCCGCACCATCGCCGTGGCCGCCCCGTGCCCGGCGTCCGCCGGCCCTCGCGCGGCGGACTGCGCGCAAGCACCGGTGACCAGCAGCGCCACCGCGGCGCTCCGCGTGCGTCCCGCGAGTTGTCACGGCTACCGCCGCGGGGCCGCCCACCAGGCCGCGGAGGCGTCGCGCAGGGTGTTGGTGCCGCAGTGCACCTCGCCCATGCCGAGGTGGTACGTGTACCAGTCGTCGATGTACGACACCTTCAGACCGGCCTTGCGGTACGCGGCGTTCACCGCCTCGGTGAAGACGTCCTTGCCGCCGACGAGCGGACCCCACTGGCGCGGGGCGAGGTAGCGGTCGCGGCCGAGGAGGACACCGTTGACCGCGCCGGGGACGTAGGCGCTGGTCATGACCGTCGCCCGGGCGGCCTTCCCGGTGCCGCGGTCGTTTCCGGCGAGCCACTTCTGCTGGCCGCGGTCCTGGAACGTGTCGGCGAGGGACGTGCCGCCGCCCAGCCGGGTCAGCCGCGGCATCGGCACCTCGCCGCCGTCCGCCGCACGCGTCTGCGCCTCACGGGTGTACAGGGCCGGAACGCGGACGATCTCCGCGTCGGTGACGCCGGTCGCCTTCTTCAGGATCTCCAGGTTCGCCTTGATGCGCTCGGCCGCCATGGTGTTGTCGGCGATGAAGTGCCGGGTGGCGAGGACCTGGTCGATGGTCTCCTGCGGGGCCGGGACGTCGCCGCCGAGGCCGGGCACGGAGAACATCGTCACCCCACCGTGGCCGCCGGCCTGCGCGTCGCGCAGCAGCCGCAGCCCGGCCTCCGGGTCGGCCACGCCGATCCGCCAGCCGCGCGGCGTGCCGGCGGGCAGGAACTGCACGAACTCGTCGACGTGCCCGACCCCCAGCCAGGAGGTGTCCAGCAGCAGCGGGTCCTGCAGGCCCTGCGACTTCAGCAGCGTGCGCATCGCCGGCGACGGCCGCTGATCGCTGTCCTTGCGCCAGCCCATGATGATCCGCCCGGCCGGGAAGGAGCGGCCGCCGTGCGCGTACGGCGGGATGGTCTCCAGGTTGCCCATGGAGTTCAGCGACCAGTCGTCCGGCTCGGCGCGGTCGGTGACCTGGACGACGCCCACGTCCCGGCCGCGCACCTTCTCGAACAGCTCCCGGCCCGCCTCGCGGCCCAGCTGGGCGGAGCGCAGCATCGCCCGCATCACGTGCCGCTTGCCGCCGGGGCCGGTCATGCTGACGTACGCCGGCTCCACGAAGTCCTGCGCCCACGGGTCGCCGTACTTCTCGAACGTGACCAGCGGCTTGGTGATGCCGGCGGCCTTGACCTCCTTCTCCAGGTCCTTGACGAACTGGCGCTGGAGACGGCCGTACTCGCCCGCGCCGCTCACCTTGGTGACCATCACCTGCCGGGCGTTCTGGAGGTGGTGGTGGGTGAGGAGGGGAGCGGCCCGCAGGGTGACGGAGTCGGAGGCGGTCCGGCGCCGGAGGTCACGGACAGCCGGATCACCGCGCGGCCGTCCCACACGGCGCTGTCCCGGATCACATCGGTGGCCTCCACGCCGAACTCCACTCCGGCGCGCAGCTCGGCGGCGGTCAGCCGGGTGTCCGAGGTGACCCGGGTCCACCCGCCGGACCGCTTGACGAAGACGCGGGTCCGCTTCGCGCCCGTCGTCACCCGCACGCTGCCCTCGGCGTCCGCCGCCAGGCCGGGCATCGGGACGGAGCGCACCCGGGCGAGGTCCGCGGCGTCGGCCGTGCCGTTGACCTTGCCGTCGGCGGCGTCGTTGCACGCGGCCAGCTGGGTGTCGGACAGCGGCCGGCCGTCGGCGCCCTTCACCGGGCAGCGCTTGGCGTCGTCGTCCAGGTTGGGCAGGTGGACCGCGCCCCGCCCGACGGCCCACGTGTCCTCGCCGGCCGTGTCGGTGGTGCCGGTGACGTCGACCCGTCCGTCGCGGTTCACGTCCGCGCGCAGATCGGGTCTCGGGGACGGCGTCGCCGCGTGGGCGGGGGAGAGCGGTGCCGCGAGCACCGATCCCGCCGCCGCGACGGCGAGGATCGCGTGCCGAACGGAGGCGGTGTGTATGCGCGTTGGTGAGCGCACGGCGTGTTGTCCCTTCAGACGGTGCGGGGTTTCGCCGGGCAAGAGGGGAAAAGCGCGCGGGGCGTTGGCTGTCGAGGCGAGTTGCGTGCCTCACGCCACACTCCGGTCGCTCCCCGCGGGCCCGTACCGAGGCGTTGACAAAGTCGATGCCTGGTAGAAACCTGTCAGCCCAGCGCTGCAAAAGATTGACGAAATCACTCAAGAATCGGATCAGCAGCGTTTCGGTCTCACCAGGACAGGAACCGTTCCCCATCGCGCACCACCCGTGACCCACCCCCACCTGGTGAGCCCGTCACGCCCGTCAAGGGAACGAGAGGGTCGATGAGACGGAGACAACACGGCCGGTGGGGACTCGCCGGGCTGGTGACGGCAGGCCTCCTCACGGCGGGACTGCTGCCCGTGGCCGCCCCGGCGGCACACGCCGCACAGCACGCCCCACACGCCCCGCACGGCGCCGGCCAGCGGGCCGCCCAGGACACCGGCCGGCGCGCGGCCGAGGCGCCGAACCTGGCGCTCGGCCGACCGGTCACGGCGAGCGGAGCGCACAGCGGTTACCCCGCGAGCCAGGTGACCGACGGCAGCCAGGCGTCGTACTGGGAAGGACCGGCGGGATCGTTCCCGCAGTGGGTGCAGGTCGACCTCGGCGGCACCGTCGACGTCGACCGGCTGGTGCTCAAGCTCCCCGCGTCCTGGGAGTCCCGCAACCAGACCGTCGGCGTCCAGGGCAGCACGGACGGCCGGGACTTCACCCCCCTGTCCGGCGCCGCCGGCCGGACCTTCGCGCCGTCGTCCGGCAACACGGTCACACTCGACGTCACCGCCGAGACGCGGTACGTCCGCGTGCAGGTGAGCGCCAACACCGGCTGGAACGCCGCGCAGCTGTCCGAGCTGGAGGTTTACGGCGGCTCCGGCGGCGGTGACCCCGAACCACCGCCCGGCACCAACCTCGCGCTGCGCAAGCCCATCGAGGCCACCTCGCACACCCAGAACTACGTCGCCGCCCACGCCAACGACGGCAGCACCACCACCTACTGGGAGGCGAGCGGCCAGTCGTCGGCGCTGACGGTGCGGCTCGGCGCCGACGCCGACCTGACCGGCGTCGTGCTGAGACTGAACCCCGACCCCGTCTGGGGCACCCGCACCCAGAGCGTCCAGGTCCTCGGCCGCAGGGCGGGCGAGTCCGCCTTCACCTCGCTCAAGGACCGGGCCGACTACACCTTCAGCCCGTCCGGCAACCGCAACACGGTCACCATCCCGGTCACCGGCCGGTACGCCGACGTACGCCTGCAGTTCTCCGGCAACACCGGCGCCGGCGGCGGACAGGTCGCCGAGTTCGAGGTCGTCGGCGCCGCCGCGCCCGCGCCCGACCTGACCGTCACCGACCTGAGCTGGTCACCGGCGTCCCCGTCCGAGGCCGACCCGGTCACCGTCGACGCCACCGTCCGCAACACCGGCACCGCGGCCGCCCCCGCGACCACGGTCAACGTCAGCCTCGAAGGCACCGTCGCGGGCAGCGCGCCCGTGCGCGCGCTCGGCGCGGGCGAGTCGGTCACGGTGCCCGTCACCGTCGGCAAGCGGCCCATGGGCGGGTACACCGTCTCCGCGGTCGTCGACCCGACCGACACGGTCGCCGAACTGGACAACAGCAACAACGGCCGCAACGCCGCCTCCAGGCTCGTCGTTACGCAGGCGCCCGGCCCGGACCTGGAGGTCACCTCCATCACCACCAGCCCGGCGAACCCGGCCGTCGGCGCGAAGGTCACCTTCACCGTCGCCGTCCGCAACCGCGGCACCAGCCCGGTGCCCGCCGGCTCCGTCACCCGGCTCACCGCCGGCGACACCACCCTGAACGGCACCACGGCCGCCGTCCCCGCGGGCGGCACCGTCACGGTCGCCATCGGCGGCAGCTGGACCGCCACCAGCGGCGGCGCCACCCTCACCGCGACCGCCGACGCGACCGCCGTCGTCGCGGAGACCAACGAGAACAACAACGTCCTCGCCCGCTCCCTGGTCGTCGGACGCGGCGCGGCGGTGCCGTACGTCGCGTACGAGGCGGAGCACGGCCGCCACAACGGCACCCTGCTCAAGGCGGACGCGAAGCGCACCTTCGGCCACACCAACTTCGCGAGCGAGTCCTCCGGCCGCGAGTCCGTGCGCCTGGACGCCACCGGCCAGTACGTGGAGTTCACCGCCACCGCCCCGGCGAACTCCGTCGTCGTCCGCAACTCCATCCCGGACGCGGCGGGCGGCGGCGGCCGGGAGGCCACGATCAGCCTGTACGCGGACGGCACGTTCGTCCGCAAGCTGACCCTGTCCTCCAAGCACAGCTGGCTCTACGGCTCGACCGACGACCCGGAGGGCCTGACCAACCGGCCCGGCGGCGACGCCCGGCGGCTGTTCGACGAGTCCCACGCGCTGCTCGCCGACACCTACCCGGCGGGCACCACCTTCCGGCTCCAGCGCGACGCCGGGGACGACGCCGCGTTCTACGTCATCGACCTGATCGATCTCGAGCAGGTCGCCCCGCCCGCCGCCAAGCCCGCCGACTGCGTCTCCATCACCGCCTACGGGGCCGTGCCCAACGACGGCATCGACGACGCGGACGCCCTCCAGCGCGCCGTCACGGCGGACCAGAGGGGGGAGATCCCCTGCGTGTGGATCCCTGCCGGGCAGTGGCGGCAGGAGAAGAAGATCCTCACCGACGACCCGCTGAACCGGGGGCAGTACAACCAGGTCGGCATCCGGGACGTGACCGTGCGCGGCGCCGGCATGTGGCACTCCCAGCTGTACTCCCTCATCCCGCCGCACCAGGCCGGCGGCATCAACCACCCGCACGAGGGCAACTTCGGCTTCGACATCGACGACAACACGAAGATCTCCGACCTCGCCATCTTCGGCTCCGGCACCATCCGCGGCGGCGACGGAGGCGCCGAGGGCGGCGTCGCCCTCAACGGCCGCTTCGGCAAGGGCACGAAGATCACCAACGTGTGGATCGAGCACGCCAACGTCGGCGCCTGGGTCGGCCGGGACTACTCCAACATCCCCGAGCTGTGGGGCCCCGGCGACGGCGTCGAGTTCAGCGGGGTCCGCATCCGCAACACCTACGCCGACGGCGTCAACTTCGCCAACGGCACCCGCAACTCCACCGTGTTCAACTCCTCCTTCCGCAACACCGGGGACGACGCCCTCGCGGTGTGGGCCAGCAAGTACGTCAAGGACACCTCGGTCGACATCGGCCACGACAACCACTTCCGCAACAACACCGTCCAGCTGCCCTGGCGCGCCAACGGCATCGCCATCTACGGCGGATACGGCAACACGATCGAGAACAACCTGATCTCCGACACCATGAACTACCCGGGGATCATGCTGGCCACCGACCACGACCCGCTGCCGTTCTCCGGGCAGACCCTCATCGCCGGCAACGGTCTGTACCGCACCGGCGGCGCGTTCTGGGGCGAGGCCCAGGAGTTCGGCGCCATCACCCTGTTCGCCCAGGGCCCCGACATCCCCGGCGTCACCATCCGTGATACCGACATCCATGACTCGACCTACGACGGCATCCAGTTCAAGACCGGCGGCGGCGCGACGCCAGGCGTCCAGATCCGCAACGTCACCATCAGCAAGTCGAACAACGGGTCCGGCATCCTCGCCATGGGCGGCGCGCGCGGCAGCGCGACGCTCACCGACGTCACCATCACCGGCTCCGCCCAGGGCGACGTCGTGGTGGAGCCCGGCTCCCAGTTCGTGATCAACCGCTAGCGCCCGGCTGCCGGCCCGGGACCGAGGCGGCGCGGCTCGCGAGCGTAGCGCAAGCGACTTGCATCGTTTGCGCTACGCTTGCGTTCATGACGCGACGACTTGCTCAAGTGGCGAAAAAGGTGGGGGTCAGCGAGGCCACGGTCAGCCGGGTGCTGAACGGCAAGCCGGGGGTGTCCGAGGCGACCCGGCAGGCGGTGCTGACCGCGCTGGACGTCCTGGGCTACGAGCGGCCGACGCAGCTGCGCGGCGAACGCGCCCGCCTGGTGGGCCTCGTCCTGCCGGAGCTGCAGAACCCCATCTTCCCGGCGTTCGCCGAGGTCATCGGCGGCGCGCTGGCGCAGCAGGGGCTGACGCCCGTGCTGTGCACCCAGACCAAGGGCGGCGTGTCGGAGGCGGACTACGTCGAGCTGATGCTCCAGCAGCAGGTGTCCGGGGTGGTGTTCGCGGGCGGCCTGTACGCCCAGGCGGACGCGCCGCACGACCACTACGCCCTGCTCGCCCAGCGCGGGATCCCCGTCGTGCTCATCAACGCGGCCGTGGACGGCCTCGACTTCCCGTGCGTGGCGTGCGACGACGCGGTCGCCGTCGAGCAGTCCTGGCGCCATCTGGTGTCCCTGGGGCACGAGCGGATCGGCCTGGTCCTCGGCCCGGCCGACCACATCCCCTCGCGGCGGCGGCTGAACGCGGCCGCGGGCGCCGCGGGCGGCGTGCTGGCCGGCGAGTTCGTGGAGCGGTCGATGTTCTCGCTGGAGGGCGGCCAGGCCGCCGCCTCGCGGCTGCTGGAGCGGGGCGTGACGGGCATCGTGTGCGCCAGCGACCCGCTGGCGCTCGGCGCGGTGCGGGCGGCCCGCCGGCGCGGCCTGCGCGTCCCCGAGGACGTGTCCGTGGTCGGTTACGACGACTCCGCCTTCATGACCTGCACCGAGCCCCCGCTCACCACGGTCCGCCAGCCCATCGAGGCGATGGGGCGCGCGGCGGTCGAGCTGCTCAACGCCCAGATCCAGGGCACGGACGTCCCGCACAGCGAACTCCTCTTCGAGCCGGAACTCGTCGTCCGCGGCTCCACCGCGCAGGCGCGGGCGGAGTGAGGCAACCGCCTGTCAAAGATTTGCGAGGGCTGCGCGAGATATTGCGTCCATCGGTTCTCGGTGGTTGAGTGTGCGGCGCCCCACAACGCCTGGCGGTGGGGCGCCTTCCTCGTTCCCGCCCGAAGGGGGCCACCCATGAGAAGTGCCCGGTCGAGCCGTGCCCGCAGGGCCGGCGTCCTGACCCTCGTCTGCGCCCTCACCCTCACCGCACTGGCCGCCTGCGGCACCAGCAGCAGCGACGACCCGGGAGACACCGGGCAGCGCGGCTCCTCCGACCCCGCCGCCCCGCTCGACCCGAAGACCGAGGTCACCCTCACCATCGACTGCATGCCGCCCGCCGCGAAGGCCGCCGAGCTGAAGCAGTGGAAGGAAGACGTCGCGGAGTTCAACAAGACCTATCCGAACGTCACCATCGAGGGCCGCTCCACCCCCGGCCAGTGCCTGGAGCCACCGCGCTTCACGGCCATGCTGAAGGCCAGGTCCCAGCCCGACGTCTTCTACACCTACTTCACCGACCTGCCGCAGGTCCTCGACCACGACGGCGCCGAGGACATCACCGCGTACGTCAACGAGAAGACCGTGCCGCGGCTGAACGACATCGACCCGGACGTCCTCGCCGCGCTGAAGCACGAAGGAAAGCTCTACGGCCTGCCCACCAGCAACTACACCATGGGCCTGCTGATCAACCGCACACTCTTCGCACGGGCGGGGCTCGACCCCGACAGCCCTCCGCGCACCTGGGCCGAGGTCCGCACCGCCGCCCGGAAGATCGCCGGACTCGGCGAGGGCATCGCCGGCTTCGGCGAGTACAGCGCGGGCAACACCGGCGGCTGGCACTTCACCGCGCACCTCTACAGCGTCGGCGGCGACATCGTCGACCCGAGCGGCCGCAAGGCGGCCTTCGACGACGAGCTGGGCCGGCAGGTCGCCGAGAACCTCCACGCCATGCGCTGGGAGGACGACAGCATGGGCGAGACCCAGCTGCTGAAGTGGGGTGACCTGCAGAAGCAGATCGCCACCGACAAGCTCGGCATGTTCCTCGCCGCCCCCGACGACATCGCCTACATGGTCCAGCAACTCGGCGCCGAGTACGAGGACTTCGGCATGGGCCCCATCCCCGGCGGACGCCACACCCTCGCCGGCGGCAACAGCTACATGATCAAGAAGGGCATCTCGCCCGACAAGATCAAGGCCGCCGTCGCCTGGCTCAACTTCAAGAACCTCACGCCCGGCAAGGGCCAGTTCGACTGGGCGCGCGCCAAGGCGGACGGGCTGCCCGTCGGCGTGCCGCAGCCCAACTTCTGGCTGGACGAGACCAAGTCGAAGGACGACGCCGCCCGCGCCGAACACGCCACCATGCCGGTCGAGAACTTCAGGGCGTTCATGGACAACCCGGTCCCCGGCAAGGCCGAACCGCCCAAGGCCCAGGAGATCTACAAGGTCCTGGACAACGTGATGTCCGCGCTCCTCACCAACGAGGACGCCGACATCGACGAGCTGCTCTCCACCGCCGCGTCCCAGGTCGACCAGGTCCTCGCCCAGCGGTGACCCGAGCCGGAGGAACAACGATGTCGGCCCCCAGCCCGGCCTCCACCGAGACGCACCACCGCACGGGCACCCGCCCCCGCCGCACCGGCACCCACAGGCCGGGGCGTGTGCCGCCCGGCGGCGGCAGCCGGCTGGCCGGGAGCGTACGGCGCAACCTCACCGCCCACGCCTTCCTCATCGGCGCGGTCCTCTGCTTCGGGTTCTTCTCCTGGTACCCGATGGTCCGTGAGTTCCTGCTGGCCTTCCAGCAGACCGAGGGCGGCCGGACCACCTGGGCCGGCCTGGACAACCTCGCCACCGTCTACCACGACCCGGCATTCTGGCAGGCCTGGCGCAACACCCTGCTGTTCACCGTGCTCGCCCTGGTCCTCGGCTTCGCCGTGCCGTTCGTCGTCGCCGTCATCATCAACGAGTTCCGGCACGGCAAGGGCTATCTGAGACTGCTGGTCTACCTCCCGGTGATGCTGCCGCCGGTCGCCTCCGTCCTGCTGTTCAAGTACCTCTACGACCCCGGCTACGGACTCCTCAACGAACTGTTCGGCCTCCTCGGGCTCCCGCGGCAGCAGTGGCTCCAGGACCCGGACACCTCGATGCTCTCCGTCGTCATCGCCGCGACCTGGATGAACATGGGCGGCGCCGCCCTCATCTACCTCGCCGCCCTCCAGGGCATCCCCGGCGAGCTGTACGAGGCGGCCGAACTCGACGGCGCCGGCCTGTTCCGCAAGATCTGGCACGTGACGATCCCGCAGACCCGCCTCGTGCTCTCCCTGATGCTGCTGATGCAGATCATCGCCACCATGCAGGTCTTCACCGAACCGTTCCTGCTGACCGGCGGCGCCGGCCCCGAGGGATCGACGACGACCGTCGTGTACCTCATCTACCAGTACGCCTTCAACTTCAACGACTACGGCGCCGCGGCGGCCCTCGGCCTGCTGCTGCTCGTACTCCTCGCCGGCTTCTCCGCGGCGTACGTCAGGCTCAGCCGCGCCGAGGACGAGTAGGACCGGAGGCCCCGCATGTCCACCCGCACCCTGATCTCACCGGCCCGGCTCGCCCGCCCCCGCGGCAAGGCCCTCTACTGGGTGACCTTCACCCTCGTCGTCGCGCTCTTCACGCTGGTCTTCCTCGGTCCCCTGTACTGGATGGTCTCCAGCGGCCTGAAGGACGCCCAGGAAGTCGTCCGCACCCCGCCCACCCTGGTTCCCGGATCGGCCGAGCCGGGCAACTACAGCCGGGCCTGGGAGGTCATGGACCTGGCCGGACTGCTGTTCAACACCCTCTACTACGCGTTCGGCGCGCTCGCCTTCCAGCTCGTCCTGGACGTCGCCGCCGCCTACTCGCTCTCCCGGCTCCGCCCGGTCCTCGGCAAGGCCGTCCTCGGCATGATGCTGGCGACCCTGATGATCCCGGCCACGGTGCTCGTCGTACCGCAGTACCTGACCGTGCTCGACGTGCCCGTCTTCGAACGCAACCTGCTCAACACGCCCTGGGCGATCTGGCTGCCCTCGGTCACCAACGCCTTCAACATCTTCCTGCTGAAGCGGTTCTTCGACTCGATCCCCAAGGAACTCCTGGACGCCGCCGCGATCGACGGGGCGGGCCCCGCGCGCACCCTGTGGTCGATCGTGCTGCCGGTCTCCCGGCCCATCCTCGGCGTCGTGTCCATCTTCGCGGTCGTGGGCGTCTGGAAGGACTTCCTGTGGCCCATGCTCACCCTGCCCGACCCGGGCAAGCAGACCCTCAACGTCGGCATCTACTCCCTCTCCAACGGCGTCCCCGTCAACGTGCTGATCGCCGCCCTCACCATCGCCTCCCTGCCCACCCTGCTGATCTTCCTGGTCTTCCAGCGGAACATCATGAGCGGCCTCACCGCGGGCGGCCTCAAGGGCTGACCCCGCCCCGCCGCCCCGCACCCACCCCGCCCCGAAAGGACCGTCACGTGGCAGCCCCCACCCCGCACCGCACCGACGACTGGTGGCGCGACGCCGTCATCTACCAGGTGTACCCGCGCAGTTTCGCGGACGGCGACGGCGACGGCACCGGCGACCTGGCGGGCGTCCGGTCCCGGCTGCCCTACCTCGCCGAACTCGGCGTGGACGCCGTCTGGTTCACCCCTTGGTACCTTTCACCGCTCGTCGACGGCGGCTACGACGTGGCCGACTACCGCACCGTCGACCCCGCCTTCGGCACCCTGGCCGAAGCCGAGAAACTCATCGCCGAGGCCCGCGAACTCGGCATCCGCACGATCGTCGACATCGTCCCCAACCACGTCTCCGACCAGCACCCGTGGTTCCGCGCCGCCCTCGCCGCCGGCCCCGGCAGCCCCGAACGCGAGCTGTTCCACTTCCGCCCCGGACGCGGGCCCGACGGCGAACTGCCCCCCAACGACTGGCCGTCCCAGTTCGCGGGCAGCACCTGGACCCGCGTCCCCGACGGCGAGTGGTACCTGCACCTGTTCGCCCCCGAACAACCCGACCTCAACTGGGCCCACCCCGCCGTCCGGCAGGAACACGAGGACATCCTGCGGTTCTGGTTCGAACGCGGCGTCGCCGGCGTACGCGTCGACTCCGCCGCCCTCCTCGCCAAGGACCCGGCGCTCCCCGACTTCACCGAGGGCCGCGACCCCCACCCGTTCGTCGACCGGGACGAACTCCACGACATCTACCGCTCCTGGCGGGCCGTCGCCGACGAGTACGGGGCCGTCTTCGTGGGGGAGGTGTGGCTCCCCGACGCCGAACGCTTCGCCCGCTACCTGCGCCCCGACGAACTCCACACCGCGTTCAACTTCACCTTCCTGACCTGCCCCTGGGGCGCCGCCCGGCTGCGCCGCGCCATCGACGACACCCTGGCCGAACACGCCCCCGTCGGCGCCCCGGCCACCTGGGTCCTGTGCAACCACGACGTGACCCGCACGGTCACCCGCTACGGCCGCGCCGACACCGCCTTCGACTTCGCCACCAAGGCCTTCGGCACCCCCACCGACCTCGCCCTCGGCACCCGCCGGGCCCGCGCCGCCGCCCTGCTCACCCTGGCCCTGCCCGGCTCCGTCTACGTCTACCAGGGCGAGGAACTCGGCCTGCCCGAGGCCGACATCCCCCTCGACCGCATCCAGGACCCCATGCACTTCCGCTCCGGCGGCACCGACCCCGGCCGTGACGGCTGCCGCGTCCCCCTGCCCTGGACCGCCGCGGGCCCCCACTGCGGCTTCGGCTCGCACGGGGAGCCCTGGCTGCCCCAGCCCGCCGGCTGGCCCGCGTACGCCGCCGACCGCCAGGCTGCGGACCCCGGCTCGATGCTCAGCCTCTACCGCCGCGCCATCGCCCTGCGCCGCTCCACCCCCGGCTTCGGCGACGGCCCCCTCACCTGGCTGCCCGCCCCCGACGACGTCCTCGCCTTCACCCGCCCCCACGGCCTGACCTGCGTCGTCAACCTCTCACCCACCCCCGTCGACCTCCCTGCCCACACCTCCCTCCTCCTCGCGAGCGGCCCCCTCACCCCCGACACCCGCCTCCCCGCGGACACCGCCGTCTGGCTGCGCACCTGACGCCGGGCGGCCTTGCCTCACCGGTCCGCCGGCGTGCGCGGCCGCGCCCACGCCGGCCGCCACCGGGCCACCGCCGCGGCGGCGAGCAGGGGCACGGCCGCGGACGACAGACAGGCGAGCGTCACCGGCAGGGACACCCAGCGGGTCAGCGACCCCACGAACAGCGGGCTGACCAGGAACGCGACGTAGGACACGGCGGACACCACGGAGACCGTGTAACCGCTCGGATCGGTGCGGCCGGCGTGGCCGAGCAGCGCCGGCATCAGCGGCCCCAGGGCCAGACCGCACACGGCGAACCCGGTCAGGGACAGCCACGCCGCCGGCGCGAGCGCCGCCCAGGCGATGCCTCCGCAGCCGCCGACGGCACCGAGGAGAACCAGGTCACGGGTGCGGGGCCACTTCATCCGCTGCACGGCCAGCCGGGACACGGTGAGCGCGCCCATGTAGAGGGCGGGCGCGGCACTGGCCAAGGCCGCCGGGGCGTCGCGGTGCTCCTCCAGCAGCAGCACCGACCACTGCTCCACGGCGTTCTCCACCACCAGCACACAGCCGCCCAGCGCGCCCAGCACGGATCCCCACACCCAGGCGGAGCGCCACGCCGGACCCGCCCGCCGGACCGGTCCGGCGGCCGGCCCTGCCCCGCCCTTGCCCCGGCCCTCGCCTTCCTCCCTGCGCCCCCCGACGGCCGCGGGCCGCAGCAACGGCAGGGCGGAAGCGGCCTGAAGGACGGCGCACACCAGCAGGACCGCCGGGATGCCCACGCCCGCCTGCCGGGCCAGCCCGGTCAGCGGCGCGGCCGCGATCACGGCGACGGGGAACGCGGCGTGCACCGCCTGGAACAGAGGCCGTCCGGTGGTGCGTTCGACGCGGGCCGTCGCGGAGTTCAGACACACGTCGAGGGCGCCGCTCGTGGCGCCGACCACGAGCAGCGCCGCACCCAGACCGGCCGGACCGGAGACCCCGCCCAGCAGCACGATGCCGGCGGCCAGCGAGAAGGCGGTGAGCAGCAGGGCGCGCGGCTCCCGGCCGACGGCGAGCCGGCCCACCACCGCCATCGCGGGCATCGCCCCGAGCGGTACGGCCGTGAGGACCAGACCGAACTCGGCGGGCGAGGTGCCCGCGCGTTCCAGGACCGCGGGCAGCAGCGCAGACCAGGTGCCCCAGAACACTCCCCATGCCCCGCTGACCGCCACCAGAACGGAGCCGGGGGACAGGAGCGGCTGCGGGAACGGCATGGTGATCTTTCCTGACGTAGGCGCGCCGGGCAGCGCTCACCGTAAGAGACGACGGCGGCGTACCGAGAACGACCGCGCCGTACGGGACGCGAACACACGACGGCCCGCCGGGCCGGCGAGGTGGCCGGCCCGGCGGGCCGTCGAGATGAGTGGCCGCCGGTCGTCACGGCGGATCGTGAGGGGGCCGGGCGCTCCGGCCGGCCCGCCGAGGCCGACGGATCAAGGCCGGGACCGACGGGGCGGCTGGTCAAGGCCAGGGCCGACGGGCCACCTGGGCCAGGTGGCGGACCGGCCGGGTCAGGGGGCGGGTCAGCCGGGCCAGGTGCCGGTCAGAGCCCGCGCGGCGCTCCGGCCGGCCGCTCGCCGGAGACAAGAGCCCGCGCAGTTACGCCGCCGCCGCGGTCCACATGCCTTTACGGGTGTTCACCCCTTCCGGCGCTTGGCCGCCAGCCAGATCACCACGGTCGCCGCGCCCACGGCCACCAGCAGCAGGGTGCGGTTGTCCCGGGACAAGGCCTTGTCCCTGACCGGCTCGGGGAGCTTGTCCTGCACCTGATGGGCCACGTCGGAAGCCTTCGCCTTGAGGTCACCGGCCTTCGCCGTGGCCTGTTCCCGGACCTCGGCGGCCTTCGCGGCGGCGTGTCCCTTCACCTCGGCCGCCTTCGCCGTGGCGTGTTCCTTCACCTCTGCGGCCTTCTCCCGGGCCTGCGTCTTGACGTCGGCCTTGGCCGCGAGTGCCTCGACCGTCTGCCCGAGTTGGGCGCGGGTCCGCTCCACCTGCTCGCGCAGTTCCTCCGGGCTCGACGCGGGCGTCTCGTCGTGCGGCGACTGGGTCATCGATGCGCGCTCCCCTTGATCTCGGCCACATCGGCCTTCACGTTCTCGATCGCTTGTTCGGGCTTGGGCGGGGACCCCCGGTCCACCTGCTTCTTGCCGGCCAGCGCCATCACCGCCGCGATCACACCCAGCAACGCGGTGACGATCAGCGCGGCCGCCCACACCGGCAGCGGCACCGCCAGTGCGGCGATCACCGTCGCCACCAGCGCCTGCAGCATCAGGAAGCCGACGACTCCGGCGCCGCCGAACAGCCCGCCCCCCTTGCCGTAGCGCTTGCCCTTCTCCTTCATCTCGGCCTGCGCCAAGCGCATCTCGCCGCGGACCAGCTCCGTCAGCTGCTGCGACGCGCGCTGGACCAGTTCGCCCACCGGCTCCTGGCCGGGCTCGCGCACCTGCCCGTGGGGTGCGGTGCGGTGCGACTGCGTACTCGACACGGCGATCACCTCCCGTCCGTCTCGTTGCTGCGACCCTGCGCGAGTACCCCGAATGTCTGCGGGGCCACCGGTCGGTCACACCGCGCTCAGCGGTCCACCAGCTGGTCGGCCAGGCGGCGCGCCTGGGTCAGCAGCGTGCCGTACGTCGCCAGCGCGTCCGGATGGTCGGGTACGGCGCGGGGCAGCCGGTGGCGCAGGTCCTCCAGGGTGCGGACCAGGTCGTCGACCACCTCGCGCAGCTCCCGCCCGGCCTGCCGGCCCTGCTCGCCCGGCGCGAACCGGCTCGTGGTGTACAGCCGGATCGCGTACGCGCTCTTGTGCAGGAAGGCCGCGTACGGCTCGGTGACGTGCGGGCCCGGACGGGGCTCGTCGCGGTCACCGTCGCAGGCCTCCAGCACCGCCCGGGTGACCCCCGCGGTGTGGACGGCCACGTAGTCGAGGACGGTGACCGCGTCGTCGTAGTCCCGGCCGGGCTCGGACACGGCTCCGGTGCGGCGCCGCGGGTTCACCCGCAGGCTCTCCCGGCTCCACCCCACCGCGGCGCGCGCCTGGTCCACCAGGCGGCCCAGCCGCAGTGCCCGCTCGTGCAGGGCACCGGCCGCGCGGGCGTCCCACTCGCCCGAGGCCAGGCCGTCGGCGGCCGCGTCGAGGATGTCCCGCGCCTCACCGGCCGCGTCCTCCAGCGCGGCACGCGTGCTGCGCAGATACACCGGCGGCCGGATCAGCGCGTTGACCGCGATCCCGACCACGGCCCCGAACACGGCCTCCGCGACCCGGGCCGCCGAGGCGGCGACCGTCACCGGCGGACTGGTCAGCACGAACAGGGCGCCGGTGGCCGCGTACACGCCCTGACTGCCCAGCCGCCTCCAGTTGCCCATCAGCACGGCCGCCGGCAGCACCAGGCTCATCGCCGCCATCGTGGAGTCCAGCAGCAGGGCGGCGCCGGTGGCCACGACCGTCCCGGTGGCGATGGCCGCCACCTGCTGCAGCCCGTGGGTCACGGAGCGGTACACCGTGGACTCCACCAGCACGATCGCCACCCACGGCGCGACGAACGCCATCGGCGCCTGCAGCCACCAGCCCGCCACCGCCCACGCCACCCAGGCGGCCAGCGCCGCCTTGACCGCCTGCGCCGCCAGATCCCGTTCGCGTCCCGGCTCCGCGCACGCCCGGCGCCCCGCGGCGACCGCCGCAGCGGCGTGGCGCCGGGCGCGCCACATCACCCGTCCTATCCCGTCCATCCCTGGCAGGTGCCACCTCAGCCGGGATGAATGCCGTGTGTTTGCGCACGTCCCCGCAGGGGGCGCGCGCCCACCCCAGTGCCCGCAGCCCGGCCACGGCGTCGGCGAGGGCGTCGCGACCGTACGCCACCCGGTCGGCGCCGAAGCCGCGCGGCCCGTACGCGACGACGAGCACCAGGGCCGGGTAGGGGCGGTACCGGGCGAGGCGGTGCCGCGACGCGGGGGTGAAGGTCAGGCGGCCGCCCACCCCGGTGTGCCCGGCGACGAGGTCACCGTCCGGGCCGGTGTCGCCGCCGAACGCCAGGGGGACCAGCTTCGCGGCCGGATACCCGAACCGGCCGTCCTCCGGGGCGAGGGTGTGCGGGCGCGCGGTGATCGCGCCCGTGCTCACGGCACAGCCCCGCCGCACCGGCGGGCAACAGCCCGACCGCCCCCTCACCCCCCCCCGGGTCCCCTCCAGCGGAGAGACGCCCGCCGGACGCCAGTAGACCATCGCCTCCGTCCGTCAACTCGTGATCCACCCGGCACCCCATGCCGGTGGAGGCGCGCAGAAGCGCGCTCAACTCCTCAAGGCCGCAGGGCGCTTGGTCAGACTCTGCCGGGAACGCGCCTTCGGAGAGCGGGGTTTGGGAGCGCTCTCATGGCGTCGGCGGCCCTCGGCGGTGTCCAGGGCCGGACCGCGACGAGGCGTTTGTCATACCCATGCTTCCGGCCGACCGCACCACGGCCGCACCCCGTCGGCGATACTGATCACCGTCACACGGACAACCAGCAGCCGGCACCAGCCGTCACATCACCCGGCCACGACCCGAGAAAGCAGATCCCCTTGTTCCAGGAGACGCCGATCTACAGCCGCCTCGTCGCCGAGCGAGGCGACATCCCCACCCAGGTGAGGGGCGAAGCCGACCGCATACTCCGCGAGCTGGAATCCGTGATGCGCGTCGTCCCCAGCGGCCCCCTGACCGGCCTGCCCGCCCAGCCCGGCTTCCAGCGCCCGCCCCGCTGACCCGCCCGGCCCGGGCGGGCGTGCCCGTCCCGGCGACGGCGTCTTTCCGGACCGCTCGGGCGCCCTCCGGATCACCGGGCGCCCCGCCGGGAAGAGATGAACCGTCGGCGGCGCACGAACCGCCGCCGGGAAGAGGGAGTGCCACATGACGGGTCTCGCGGAGTCGGTCGAATCGATGGAGCAACTCGCCACGGTCTGGCGGGCCATGGTGCTCGACCGGGACGCGGCAGCGGACGTACGGGACCTGCCGGGCATCGCCGTGCGCTGGGCCGACTCCCGGTTCGCCTTCTGGAACTGCGTCACCCTCACCGACGTGGGGGCGGACCCGTCGCTCGCCGAACGGCGGCTGGCCGAGGCGGCACAGATCATGCGCGCCAAGCGGGAGCCGGGCTTCCTGTGGGTCTTCGAGGACCTGCTGGACACCGAGGCCCGCGCGACCCTGACCGCGGCCGCCGGACGCGCCGGCCTCACCCACGCCTTCTCCGGCACCGGCATGGCCGGGGATCTGCTCCCCGTCCCCGACCCGGTCCACCCCGACCTGACCTTCGTCCGCGTACGCACCGACGACCACCTGCGCGCCTACGCCGACCTCAACTCCCGTGCCTACGGCCTCCCGCTCGAGCACGGCCGCGACGGTCTCGACGGCTCGGCGCTGTGGAAGACCGAGGTGCACGCCTACCTCGGCCTGCGCGGCGACACCCCGGTGACCTGCGCCGGGACGATCCCGGCGGCCGGCCGGCTGTTCGTCGTGCTCGTCGCCACCGACCCCGCGTGGGAACGCAGGGGCTACGGCGAGGCGGTGACCCGCAAGGCCCTCCACGAAGGCGCCCGCGCCACCGGCCTCACCCGCGCCACCCTGCACGCCACGGCCGCCGGCGCCCCCGTCTACCCCCGCATCGGCTTCCACCCGAACTCACCGCTGCACTTCTTCACCCTCCGCTGACTTCCGTCCCTGCGGTCGGCATCGAGGCGCGACGTGAATGCCGGCGAGGTCACGTGCGGCCGACGGCATTGTCAGTGGCCCTGCCTAGCATGGCGACCATGACGAAGACGCGGGCGGGGGCGGCTGAGCGGCTGCTGCGCGAAGTGACTCGGGCCGGTCAGGAGGCGCAGGACGCGCGTCCGTCGAAGGGCGCGGCGCTGACCGTGGTCCAGCGGGTGCGGCCCGCGCGCTCGGTGGCTGCCGAGGTGGCCGCCGCCGGGGGAGCGGACGAGGAGGCGGCCGCCTGGCTCAGGCAGATGACGGAGCGTCACCTCGGTGCGGACGGGACCCGCTGGCGGGACCTGCACGACGCACTCGTCGGATACCGCGGCAGCCTGCCCGAGCTGCTCGCCGCACCACCTGCGCCACCGGAGCCCGACGGCACGCTCCGGCCGCCCGCGCCCCGCAGCGTCCACCGCACGCTCGGCCTGCTCCTCCAGCACGCGAAGCCGCGCCACGCCGCCGCCGCGTTCGCCGCCCTGCCAGACCGGGTGGCGACGGAGCTGCTGGCCGGCGGGACCCACCCGGCACCGACCCTGGTGACCGCCGTCGTCGAGCACGGTGACGCCCGCACCCGGGCGGCCCTGGCCCGCCATCCCCGGCTCGACACCCGGGTCCTGGCCCGGCTGGTCGCGGTCGGCGACGCCGAGGTCGCCGCGGCCGTCTACCGCAACCCGCGCACCACACAGTCCCTGCGCCGCACCGTCGTGGACCGGCTCGACACCGTTCCGCTCGACCCCGCGCTGCGCGCCGAGCTGACGGCACCGCACGGCAGAGTTCCGCGGAGCCGGCTCGCCCCGCTGCTCGGCTCGGGCGACCCGGGGCTCGTGATGGCGGCGCTGCGGACGGGCGTACGCCAAGTGGCCCAGCAGTACGCCCTGCTGCGGATCTGGGAACGGACCGGTCCCGACGCCGTACGCGCCCTGCTCGACGACCCCGCCGCTGCCGCCTGGCTCAGCCGGGCGGTCGTGGCCACGGTCACCGAGGCGCTGGCCGCCCCGGACGGCGACGGGCCCCGCCGGCTGCGCGCGCGGTGCGAGCCGTACGAGGATCCGGCCCGACTGCCCGCGCTGCTCGCCACCACCCGCGGCACCAGCACCCTGCGCGAGCTGCTGTCCGAGCCGTACGTCCACGACATCGACGCCCTCGCCGCCGCGCATGCCACGACTCCGTTCCTGCCCGCGGCATGCGAGGAGCTGGCCCGCCACGAGGCGGCGAGCGACGCGCAGCGCGTGGCGTTCCGGCTGAGCGTCCTCAACGAGCCGTGGCGCACCGCGGGCCGTCGCGCGGGGAACGCCACCCCGCCCGCGCGGCGCCTGGCCGAGGAGAGACTGGACGACAGCGCTGCCGTCTGGGCGGAGGGCATGGCGGCGGCGGGCCTCCTCGACCCGGTCGAGCTGATCGGCACCGCACGCCCCGCCGCCCGCGGCCTGGCCGCGCTCGCCCGCCTCACCGAACGGGGCCTGCTGGGCACGGCGGCGGTCGCCGAGCTGAGGGCACTGACGCGGACACATCTGGGGGAGCGGCAGCCGGCCTGGGCCGCACTCGACCTCCTGCTGCCCGGCCACGGCGGAACGGTCGCGGAACTGATCGCCGCGGCGGGGAGAACCGCGGACGAGTCCACCGCGCCCGAACCACCGGCCGCGCACGGAACACCGTCCCGGGCCGAACCGACGGCTGAGCGCACCGCCGCACCCCGGCCGGCGGCCGAGCCCGCACCACGCACCTCGGCGTCTCCGTCCCCCGGGCCCGCAGCCCCAACGCCCCGACCTCGGCACCGGCACCGGCGCGAGCACACGCATGCTCTGGCCGCGCTCGACCTGCTGTACTCCCTCGCCCCGGAGAGCGCGCCCCGGCCGAAGAACCCCGAGGTACTGCGCGCACTGGCCGGGTACGCGCCGGCGACCGCGCCCGGCCTCGCCACCCCTGACTGGTTCGCCCGCGCCTGCGCCGCCCACGGCATCCCCGCCTCCCCGGACGGCGCCCCGTACGAGGCACCCGGCCTCGCGCAGGTGCGTGCGCGCCTGCCCGAGACGTACGGATCCGGTGCGCAGCACATGGAGCGGGCCTACGTCCAGGGCGTCCTGCCGGCCGACGAACTGCCGTCCCTGCTGCCCGCCCAGCGCCTCCTCCTGCTGCCGCACGACTGGCGGCGGCTGGCGTTCGCCGAGGCGTGGCGGGCCGCGCTCGCCCGCCGGCTGCGCGCCGAACTCGGCACCGACCCCGACGCCTGGCTCCGCCTGGCCGCGACCGTGACGGCGTCCCAGGCCGCCTCGCAGGACGTGACCTGGGCGCAGCTGCTGGAGCGCGCGCGATCCGGTGCGAGGCCCGCGCCCCGCCCGGGACCAGGCATCGGCAGGCCCCGGCCGGCCACACCCGACGAGGCCATCGAGCTGCTGGACCACGGCGACCACCTGTGGACCTGGCCGGAGGGCACCCTGCTCTGCCTCGCCGGCCCCGAGATGGTCGACGCCGTACTGCCCCGGCTCGGCCCCGACGGACCCTGGCTGCTCGCCGCGTACCTGCTGCGCCACGACCGCACACCCCGCGCCGTCCTCGACCGGCTGCTCGCCGACCGCGACCCCGACGCGCTGCGTGTCCTCGCCGCCCAGTCCCGCTGGATGGAGCGCAGCGGCGCGGTGGAGCGGCTGGTCGAGCTCGACGACCCCGACGTCGACCTCGCCCTGCTGCGGCACTGGAATCCCTGGCCCGTCGTCCACCGGATCGTGACCAGGTCACGACCCGACGCCCGAGGACCGTCCCTGGGCGCCCGGGTGCTCGCCGACTGGCGTGCCGGACATGCCGCGCGGCCGGCCGGCGGTCTGCGGTGGCTGTGCTCCGCCGAACCCGACCTCGTGGAGGAACTGCTCGAAAGGGAGGGCACGCGGCTCGGACTCGGGCATCAACTGCGCGGCTGCCTGAGCCTTCTCGAGCACGGCGGCGCCGACCGGCTGGCGCGGCTCGCGGCGCGCAACGTGCTGGGACGCTCCGCCACCACCGTGTGCGCGAAGGCCCTGGCGTCCGCCGACCCCGCCGCCGTCCTGCGCGCCCGGCTGGACCGCGAACTCGCGCCGGAAAAGCTCGTCAAAAAGCTGCGGCGCGCCCGGCACGCCGCGCACGCCCGCGACCTGATCGAGTCCCGCCCGCCGGGCGAGTCCGTGGACTGGGCCGCCCTCGAAGCCGCCCACGCCCGGGAACCACTCCCGTACTGGCAGGACATCGTCCGCCTCGACGGCGTCCCCGAGGAGGTGAGACTGCGGCATGCGGCGCTGCTGCCCGAGCCGGGCCCCGACGGCCTGTCCGGCACCGCGCGGCTCACCCGGGAGCGGGTCCGGCACGGTCTCGGCGGCCAGTACCACTGCGCGCCGACCACCCAGCTGGACGGACTCCTCACGGCGGGGCTGCTCGACGGCGCGGCCCTGGTGAACCTGGCCGCCCCGGCCGCGCGCCTGCTCGCCTACCTGGGCGCCGCGGCCCGCCGCACGGACGCCCCGCCCCAGACCGCCGAGGCCCGCACACTCGTCGCGGACCTGGTGCGCGCCCGACTGGGCACGGACCCGGCGGCCTGGCACCGGGTCGCCGAGCGGCTGACCGGCCTGGACCCCGACTGGGACCCGAACTCCACGGTGGAGGCCCTGCTCGCCGCCTAGCACGGAAAGCCGGTCGTCCAGGCCCCGGAGCCGCCGGGGCGGACGCCGGCGCTCACGGATCGGCGGCCGGACTGTGCGCCGTGGGAGGCGGCCTCGACCTGGCGCTGCGGTACGCGGGGACCGGGGCCGGGCCTCGGCGTGCGGGGAGCGCGGGAGCCCGGCCACCCCGTCACAGGGCCCGCGCCACGAGCAGGGCCACGTCGTCGTGGTCGTCGGGATGGCGCAGGCCGTACAGGAGCAGGTCGCAGGTCTCCTCCAGCGGGCGTCCGGGTTCGTCGAGGAAGCCGAGCAGGGTGTTCAGACGGTCGTCGATGGGGTGCTGGCGGGTCTCGACGAGGCCGTCGGTGTAGAGCACGAGCAGATCGCCGGGGCCGAGCGCGGCCGTCGTCGTCTCGAACGGCATGTCGCCGACGCCCAGCGGTGTCCCGGGGGGCAGGTCCAGCAGGGCGGGCGGCCGGCCCGTGCGGGCCAGCGCGGGCGGCATGTGCCCCGCGTTGGCGATGCAGCACCGCCGCGTGCGCGGGTCGAACACGACGTACAGACACGTGACGATGTAGTGCTCCAGATCGCAGGTGATCTTGTCGAGGTGCCGGAGCACCTCCCCGGGATCCATGTCCAGATCCGAGTAGGCGCACGTCGCGGTGCGCAGCCGGCCCATCGTCGCGGCGGCGTCGATGCCGTTGCCCATCACGTCGCCGACGACCAGCGCGGTCTTGTCGTCGCTCAGCGGGATCACGTCGTACCAGTCGCCGCCGACCTCGCTGGTGGCCTGCGCCGGCTGGTACCGGGAGGCCAGTTCCAGACCGGTGTGGTGCGGCGGGTGGTCCGGCAGCAGACTGCGCTGGAGGGTCAGCGCGGTGTTGCGCACGCTCTGGAACCAGCGGGCGTTGTCGATGGCCACCGCCGCCCGGCTGGCCAGCTCACCGGCCAGGATGACGTCGTCCTCGTCGAACGGCAGCGGGTTGTGGGTGCGCTTCAGGTCGAGCGCGCCCAGCACCTCGCCGTGCGCGGTCAGCGGGACGGCCAGGTACGAGTGCACCCCGGCGCGCGCCAGCAGCGCGGCGGCCTCGTCGTCGCGGGCGATCCGCGGCAGATCCCGGTCGCCGACATGCCGGACGAGGATCGGCCGGGCGGTGTGCACGCACAGCGTGACCAGCCGGTCGCCCTCGTAGGCGGCGAGGTGGCCCGGCGGGTCGGCGGCGTTCAGCGCCACCGTCGGATGCGCCGCCTTCAGGGCGAGGGCGCGGAACAGCTCCGGCCCGTTGTCGGGGGTCCGCATCCGGCGGCACGCCAGCGCCGAGTCGAGGACGTCCACGGCGACCACGTCGGCCAGTTCCGGGCTCGCGATCTCGGCCAGCTCCCGCGCGGTGTGCTCCACCTCCAGGGTGGTGCCCACGCGGGTGGACGCGTCGGCGATGAGGGCGAGCCGCCGCCGGGCCCGGTCCGCCTCGGCGGCCGCCCGGTGCCGCTCGGTCACGTCGACGACCGACGCGGCCGCGCCGAGCACCCGCCCGCCGGGGTCCTCCAGCCGGTAGAAGGACAGCGACCAGGCCCGCTCGTGCTCGGGATCGGCCAGGGGCCGGCCCACGTGGTACTGGTCGAGCAGGGGAGTGCCCGTGGTGAGCACCTGACGCAGCGCGGACTCGACGGTGTCGACGTCGGGGAAGGGCACGGCGTCCCGCAGATGGCGGCCGATGTGGTCCTCGGCGGGAATCCCGTCGATCCGCTCCAGCGCCGGGTTGACCAGCAGATACCGCAGCTCGGGGTCGAGCAGGGCGAGACCGATGGGGGACTGGTTGATCAGCCGCTCGCACAGCGCCAGGTCGGTCTCCACCCGCTGCAGCAGGGTGTGGTCGGCGGCCAGTCCCAGGGCGTACACGTCCCCGAGGTCGTCCAGCAGCCGCATGTTGCGGAACTCCATCAGACGACCGCTGCCGTCCTTGTGCCGGACCGGGAACGCGCCGGCCCAGCTGCGGCCCGTCTCCAGCACCTCCGCGAACATCTTCAGGACCGCCTGGTAGTGCTCGGGGTGGATGATCAGCCGTGCCGCCGGTTTGCCCAGCGCCTCCTCGGCGGTGTAGCCGAAGAGATCCTCGGCCTGCGGGGTCCAGAACACGATGCGGCCGTCGATGTCGAGGACCAGCGCGGCCACGCTCAGCACGTCCAGCAGGCTGGTCTGCCGGCGCGGCGGCGCCGGGTCGTAGGCGTCACCGTCGCGTGGGAAGGATTCGGCTGTCATCCCTGGGCCTCCTGTACCGGCTCGGCCGGCCGGCCGGCAGGCGGCACGGGCCCGGCTCCCGCGGGTGTCGCCGTACTGCCGTGACCGCCGGCCCTTCCATGCTCCCTCCGGGCCGCTGTCTTGCCCAGTCGCGGTTTCGCCCGGTTCGTTCCCGCGGATCGTGCGCACATCGCGGTCAGAAGGGAACATGGTCCTGGAGGAGGGCTCCATGGAATCTGTGCGGGGCGGCTCCGATCCGCCCGCGTCCGCGGCAACGCGTGATCTCTTCGACGCGTCCACCGACGCCGCCGTCGTCCTCGGCGCCGACGGTGTCGTGCTCGCCTGGACCAGGGCCGCCGAGGAACTGCTCGGCCATCCGGCGTCCGAGCTCGTCGGCCGGTCCGCCGCGCCCCTGGTGGCGGTGCGCGCCGATCCCGCCCGGGTGGCCGCCGTCGTCGAGCGGTGCCGGTCCGGGATGGGCTGGAGCGGCGTGATCACCGTCCGGCGGCGCGACGGCCACCCGATCGACGTCGACCTGCGGGTGTCGGCGTCCTTCCGGATCGGCGGCGCCGAGTGCTTCCTGCTCTCCGCGCGCGAGCGGCGCCCGCAGTGGACGGTCGGCCGGTCCGTCCTCGACGGATTCCTCACCCGCTCACCGGTCGGCATGGCCGTGATGGACCGCGACCTGCGCTACGTCTGGCTCAACGACACCCTGGAACGCTTCGGCGGCGTGCCCCGCGAGCAGCGCCTGGGCCGGCGGCTGAGCGAGGTGCTGCCCGGATTGCAGGGGGAGGCCATCGAGGGCCTGATGCGCAAGGTGCTGGAGACGGGGGTCCCGATCACCGACTACGAGTACGTGGGCTGGAGCTGGGCCGACCCGCACCGCCCGCACGCCTACTCCACCTCGTTCTTCCCGCTGGTCGACGCGGACGAGGCCGTCAGCGGCGTCTGCTACATGGTCCTGGACGTCACCGAGCGCTGGAACGTCCGCCGGCTGCTGTCGCTGGTCAACGAGGCCGGGAACAGCATCGGCCGGACGCTGGACGTGACGCGCACCGCACAGGAGCTCGCCGACTTCGCCGTGCCCCGCTTCGCGGACTTCGTCATCGTCGACCTCCTGGAGTCCGTGGTCAGCGCCACCGGGCCCGACGCCTGGCCGTCCGCCGAGGGGTCGGCGTCCGAGCGGCCGGTGATGCGCCGCGCCGGGATGAGCTCGGTGCGCGAGGGCTGCCCCGAGGCCGTGGCGCGGGTCGGCGACCGCGTGGACTTCATCACGCCGCCCGGCGACCTCAACATGCTCATCACCGGGGAACCGGTCCTCATCCCGGTCCTCGACCCGTCCGACGAGATGTGGGCGGGCGAACCACCCGAGCGGCTGGCCGCTATGCGCTCGTACGGATTGCACTCGCTCATCTCCGTGCCGATGCGCGCCCGGAACACCGTGCTCGGGCTCGCCACCTTCCTGCGCTCGCTCAACCCCGTCTCCTTCCAGTCCGACGACATCCTGCTGGCCCGGGAGCTGGTCGCGCGGGCCGCGCTGTGTGTCGACAACGCCCGCCGCTACACCCGCGAACACACCGCGGCGGTCACCCTCCAGCGCAGCCTGCTGCCGCACGCGCTGACCGGCGGGCAGGCGCTGGAGGTGGCCTCCCACTACCTGCCGGCCGACGCGACGGGCGGGGTCGGCGGCGACTGGTTCGACGTGATCCCCCTCTCCGGCGCCCGCGTCGGGCTCGTCGTCGGCGACGTCGTCGGCCACGGCATCACCGCGGCGGCGGCGATGGGCCGGCTGCGCACCGCCGTACAGACCCTCGCCGACATGGAGCTGCCCCCGGACGAACTCCTCGCCCACCTCGACGACCTCGTGCTCCGGCTGAGCGAGGAACCGGCCGCCGACGAGGGCGCCAACCGGAGCGCGACCGCCTTCCTCGGGGCGACCTGCCTGTACGCCGTCTACGACCCGGTCACCGGGCGCTGCTCCATGGCCCGCGCCGGACACCCGCCGCCCGTCGTCGTCACTCCCGACGGACAGGTCTCGTTCCCCGAACCCCCCGCCGGACCCCCGCTGGGCCTCGGCGGCATCGCCTTCGAGTCCGGCGAGATGGAACTGCCCCCGGGCAGCCTCCTCGGCCTGTACACCGACGGGCTCATCGCCGGACCGGGCGGCGACCTGGAGGCGGGCATGTTCCGGCTCGGCCAGGTCCTCGCCCGCCCCGCCCCCGACCTCGGCACCCACTGCCGCACCGCGGTCCAGGACCTGGTGCCACTGTCCCAGCGCGACGACGTCGCCCTGCTCCTGACCCGCACCCACGCCCTGGACGCCGAGCACGTGGTCTCCTGGGACGTACCCGCCGACCCGGCCGCCGTCGCCGACGTCCGCGCACGGGCGACCCGGCAGGTGACGGCCTGGGGCCTCACCGACCTGGCCATGACGACGGAGCTGATCGTCAGCGAACTCGTCACCAACGCCATCCGTCACGCCGCCCCGCCCATCCGCCTGCGGCTGATCCGCGACTCCCGGCTCACCTGCGAGGTCGCCGACGGCAGCAGCACCGCCCCGCGCCTGCGGCACCCCCGCAGCACGGACGAGGGCGGCCGGGGCCTCTTCCTGGTCGCCCAGCTCGCCCACCGCTGGGGCGCCCGCTACACACCCGACGGCAAGATCATCTGGGCGGAACAGGACTTCCCCGCGTCGCCGCCCGCCCCCGCCTCCGGGTGAGGGTGGGGCGCTCGGACGGTTCCGGACCGCTCCGGCATCACGCACGGCCTACAGCGTGACGAGGCCGTCGGCGAAGGTCACCGCCGGCACGGTGCCGACCTCGCCGCCGGCGGCCCGTCGTCCCTGTCCCCCTTGAGCCCGTCGTGGTCTTCGGCCGCCGGCTGCTCCCGCCCGTCCGCTGTCGTCGATGTCACGCGCGTACGGCACCGGTCGCCGCCGCCGTGTGACACCGGCCGGGAGGGACGCCCGCCCCATGAGACGCGGCACCGGGGGAGCGGCGCACCGCCCGGGAGGTCAGTCGTCCGCGTCGCCGTCCCGGCTGTCACGCGCACGCGCCGACCGGCCGACCAGTTCGCCCGCGAGCAGTGTCCCCCGCGCGACCGCGCGCACCCAGCGGGGTCCGCCGCGCGCCGCCCAGACCACACAGACGCAACCGCCCGCGGCGAGCAGCGCCACACAGGACAGCACGCGTACGGTCACGGTCGGTTTCCCCTCCGGTCGACGGTCCCGTCATCCTCTCAGCAGCTCACACAGGGCGGCGCGGCCCTCCGCGCGCTCCGTACGCCGTAGGGCGCACCGCGCCGCAGGGGCCGCCGCGCCGCCCCGTGTGCCTCACCGAGAACCGGGGTGCCGGGGTGCCCGTGCCGGAACCCGTGCCCGTGCCCGTCAGACCGTCGTCGTGAACCGCTCCCACACCCGGTGCGCGCCCAGCAGCCGCACGACCTGCTCCAGCGCGGCCGTGGGGGAGTCCGTGAGGATCACACCGGGCGCGTCGGCGGGTACGCCGGCCGCCTCGAGGGCGGCCTTGCCGCCCGCCCAGGCGCCGATCGCCTTGCCGTGCCGGAAGGCCTCGGCCAGCAGCAGCCGGACCCGCGGATCGCACGCCGCCGGATCGGCGGCGGACGGCGTGGACTTCGCGTCGCGGGCGGTGTACGCGTCGCCGCCCACACCGGGGGCGCCGGCCAGCAGCACCGCGTCGAACTCCACGGAACGCGCGGTGACATAGGTGCGCTGCACCGTGACCGCGCCGTCGCCCGAACCGAGGACCCCGCCGACGGGCGCGACGACCAGCGGCACCATGCCGGCGCTCAACACCGCCTCGCGCACCTCCCGCACGCCGTCCAGGTCACCGTCCGCGCCGGTGAGGATGCCCACGATGCGCCCGTCGACCGGCCAGGTCTCGCCGACCTGCGACAGCGCCGGGCTGGGCGCCACGTCGGCGAGCGGCACCGTCGGCGACGGAGCGGGCAGGCCGAGCCCCCGCGCCACCTCCTCGCACAGCTCCGGGTCGATATTGGCGAGCACCTGCAACTGCCGTTCCTTGACGGCCTGTTCGTAGCACTTGCCGAGTTCGAAGACGTACGCGCCGATGATGTGCTCGCGCTCCACCGGGCTCATGCTCAGCCAGAACCGGCGCGGCTGGCTGAAGTGGTCCGCGAACGACTCGGGCGCCTCGCGCACCTTCGCCGCCTCCGGCACCCGCACCGGTGTCTCGACGTACGCCCCCATGTCCGCGCCCGCCGTGAAGGGGCAGCCGCCGTCGAGCGAGTTGGGCCGGTAGGGGGCGACACCGCGGTGCACGGCCGTCTGGTGCATGCCGTCGCGCTGCATGTCGTTGACCGGCGCGTGCGACCGGTTGATGGGCAGCTGCGCGAAGTTGGGGCCGCCCAGCCGGGTGATCTGGGTGTCCAGATAGGAGAACAGCCGCCCGGCGAGCAGCGGGTCGTCGGTGATGTCGATGCCGGGCACCAGGTGGCCGACGTGGAAGGCGACCTGCTCGGTCTCGGCGAAGAAGTTCGACGGGTTGCGGTTCAGGGTGAGCAGCCCGACCGGCTGCACCGGCGCCAGTTCCTCCGGGACGATGTTCGTCGGGTCCAGCAGGTCGATGCCCTCGAAGGTCTGGTCCGGGGTGTCGGGGAAGGTCTGGATGCCCAGCTCCCACTGCGGGTACGCGCCCGCCTCGATGGCGTCCGCGAGGTCCCGGCGGTGGAAGTCGGGGTCGACGCCGCTGGTGATCTGTGCCTCCTCCCACACCTGGGAGTGCACGCCCAGCTTCGGCTTCCAGTGCCACTTCACCAGCGTGGTCCTGCCCTCGGCGTTCACCAGCCGGAAGGTGTGGACGCCGAAGCCCTCCATCATCCGGTACGAGCGCGGGATGCCCCGGTCGGACATGTTCCACAGCGTGTGGTGGGCGGCCTCGGTGTGCAGGCTGACGAAGTCCCAGAAGGTGTCGTGCGCGCTCTGCGCCTGCGGGATCTCCCGGTCCGGATGCGGTTTGCCCGCGTGGATGACGTCCGGGAACTTGATCGCGTCCTGGACGAAGAAGACCGGGATGTTGTTGCCGACCAGGTCGAAGACGCCCTCGCTGGTGTAGAACTTGGTCGCGAACCCACGGGTGTCACGCACCGTGTCGGCCGATCCGCGCGACCCCAGCACCGTGGAGAACCGCACGAACACCGGTGTCTCCACGTCCTCGCCGAGGAACGCGGCCTTCGTCACGGAGGCCGCCGTGCCGTAGCTCTGGAAGATCCCGTGCGCCGCCGCGCCCCGGGCGTGCACCACGCGCTCCGGGATGCGCTCGTGGTCGAAGTGCATGATCTTCTCGCGCAGATGGTGGTCCTGCAACAGCACCGGTCCGCGCGGACCCGCCTTCAGCGAGTGGTCGGTGTCGTGCAGCCGCGTTCCCTGGGCGGTCGTCAGGTAGGCGCCGGACTGAGCCATCCGCGCCTGGTCCGCGCCGGTGGGCTGACCGGTCGGTGACACCGTCTCCGGGCCGCTCTGGTCGGGCTTCGGCGGCAGCGGCTCCCTCGGCTCGGTCGGTTCGGCGACCGACGGCGACTCGGCCCCCGGCTTCCCGGGGATCCCCTCCGCAGGCCCGCCGTCGCCCGTCAGGCTGTCGGCGACCTTGTGGACCGCGCGCTTGAGAGGGTTGGCCTCGCTCATACGTCCTGGCTCCTTGGCTCGTGTCGTGTGGTGCCGCCCTGCGGGCGCGCGCGGCGGGTACCCCCATCCGCGCCGGTCAGTAGCGCTGCCGGGGACCGGGTTCACCGAGGACACGGTCAGATGATCGCCTGGCCGTCGTGGACGCCGCCCTGGCAGGTCTTCGCGAACCCGCCCGGCACCGTGCCGTCCGCGATGATGGTGATCATTCCGCCGCCCTGGGCGCACTCGCCCGCGGTGATGTCGAGGGGAGCCCTGACGGCGCCCCGGGCGGGAAACACCTGTGGGGAGGCGGCCCGCGCGGCGACGGTCGGCGCCGGGACGGCCCGCATGGTGGCGGTGACCGGTCCGACGGCGGTCTGCGCGGCGGCGGTGACCGGGTCGGCGGCGGTCTGCGCGGTGGCGGCGGGCTGCGCGGTGGTGGCGGCCGATGCGGGGGCCGCGGCGCACAGCACCGACACGGCGAGCACCGCGGCCGGCACCCACGACGACTTGTTCATGGCACAACTCCTTCTCACCCGTGCCCCCCTCAGCGTCACCGCCCTCCGCCCGCGCCGCGACCGGACAGGCGCAGCCGGGCGACACCCACGGACCGGGGGAGCGGCGGACGCGACGCCGCGGTCATGGCCGGGGGGCTTCGGTCAGGAAGGGAGAAGCGCGGGTGCCGGACCCGCGCCTAGCCTGATCGTTATGGACATCACCATTCACACCACCTCGCTCCCGCACGAGGACCCGGACGCCTCCCTGGCCTTCTACCGGGACGCCCTCGGCTTCGAGGTCCGCACCGACGTCGGGCAGGGCAGGATGCGCTGGATCACCGTCGGCCCCGCCGGCCGGCCCGACACGTCCATCCTGCTCGCCCCGCCGGCCGTGGACCCCGGGATCACCGAGGCCGAGCGGCAGACCATCCGCGAGATGATGGCCAAGGGCACCTACGGCTGGATCCTGCTGGCCACCCCGGACCTCGACGGCACCTTCGAGAAGGTGCGCGCCCACGGCGCCGAGGTGGTCCAGGAACCCACCGAGCAGCCGTACGGCATCCGCGACTGCGCGTTCCGCGATCCCGCGGGCAATCTGATCCGCATCCAGGAACTGCGCTGACCCGCCGCATCCCCGGACAAGGAGTTCTTCATGTGTCACCCCGCCTGGGGGCGCGCACGCATCGCCGCACAGCGGCTCGCCGACCTCGCGCGACTGCGCCGCGTCCGCGACCGCATCGACCGCGAGTACGCCCGGCCACTGGACGTCCCGGCGCTCGCGCGCGGCGCGGGCATGACCACCGGCCACCTCTGCCGCCAGTTCCGGCTGGCCTACGGCGCGTCGCCGTACGCCTACCTGATGAGGCGACGCGTCGAACGCGCACAAGCGCTGCTGCGCCGCGGCGACCTCGCCGTCCCCGACGTCCGCCGCGCCGTCGGCTGCGGCTCACCGGCCGCCTTCGGTGCCCACTTCGCCGCACGGACCGGCATGTCGCCCGGCGCCTACCGGCGGCACGCGGCGCCGCGGCCCCCGTCCCCGGAGCGGTGTGCCCCGGAGCCGGCCCGCACGCCCTGAGCGCGCCCCTCGGCTCCACGAGGGCTCCCCGTTGCTCTCACGCGGTCTCCGGTCGCCTCGTCTCCCCACGCCTCCCGTCTCCCCTCACCGCGACGCGGTCTCCGGCTCCGCCGCGCCGTCGTCGTCCCCGGTCGCGGGCGGGTCCACGGCCGCCGGTGACCGCTCCGGCGCGGGGCGGGCGAGCCGGGCCAGTGCCAGGGGGACGCCGATGACGGGGATCAGCCAGACGGCGACGTACAGCCGGTCGAGTTCGACCGCGAGCGGGTGCGCCGCCGCCGTCGCGAAGCCGGTGGCCCCCATGGCGATCACGCACAGGGCGACCGGCACGGAGCGCTGCCACACGCCCCACGCGCCCGCCGCGAGCAGGAACAGCAGCATCGGGGCGAGCGCCTCCTTCAGCAGCCACTGCTCCCAGTAGTTGAGGTTGAGGCGCACGAGGGCCTGCCAGGGATCGGCGATCTCGGGCCGGGTCCAGTGCAGGGTGAAGGTGTCCTGGAGCGAGTCGGTCGTGCCGGGCAGGCCGAGAACCTTGCTCGAGGCGACGGCGGCGAGCGTGCCGCCCGCCGACAGCCCGGCCAGCCACCGGCCGCCGCGGTGCCGGACGGACCGCACGAAGAGCAGCGAGGACACGGCGGCGGCCGTCAGGAACAGGGCCACGACCAGGAAACTGGAGTACCTGACGGCGAGTCCGCACACCAGGGCTCCGGTGAACAGCGCCGCACCCGGCAGCACCCGGTTGCGCAGCAGCCACACCGAGGCCAGCAGCAGCGCGGTCGTCAGCGCGATCGTCGGGCCCTCGGCCAGCGGCCGGCCGCCCCAGGCGGCGAGCGGGGTCACGTAACAGAGGATCTGGCCGAGCAGGGCGGCCGCGGGCGGGGCGCGCAGGGCGCGCAGCAGCCGGAAGACGAGGTATCCGGCGAGCGTGACGCAGGCGAGGGCGACCAGCGTGAGCCCGGCCTTGGCGCCGAGCAGCGCCACGAAGGGCGCCGCGAGCAGCGGGTATCCGGGCCGGGCGTGGAAGATCTCCTCGTAGCGGGGGTCGGTGGGTTCGAGACCGCGCGCGTACTCGCGTTCGCAGCGCGCCGCGTAGGCGGCCTCGCGGCCGGGCTCCCGGAATCGCAGCTGGTGGAGCCTGCGGTTGCGCTCGACCAGCCTGGCCGTGTCCGCGCAGTACGCGGCGACCGCCTTGCGCGTGGCCTCGCGCGGGGAGTCACCGAGGAACTCGTAGGCCTGACGGGCGTACCGGTAGGAGTCGTTGGAGAAACGCGTCGCGGGATAGCCGACGACGTGCAGCAGCACGAAGGCCACGGCGACGAGCGCCGGGAGGAGCCGCGGCAGCCGGCGACGCTTCTCGGGATCCGGCATGGCGCTCCTCGGTCGGGCCGACAGTCACCTCACCAGCCTGGGCCGCGAGCCGCACGTCCTCCAGTCGACCTGCCGCGCCGCGTCCCGGGAAGTGGTGCGCCCGCGGCGCGATCGCCGCTCCCGGCCTCAGCGACCGGGTGACGGGCGGGGCCACCCCCGACGCCGTGTCGTCCCGGTCACCGGGGCCGGACCGGACGGGACCGTGCGCCGGCCACCGTCAGTCACGCCGTGCGTTCCACGCTCCACACCGGCAGGTACGCGAAGAAGGCGACCGCCTCGTCCCGCCACCGCCCGCACCAGGTGCCGGCCAGCGCGGAGGCCGACTCCGCGTGGTGGCGCATCTCGGCGCGCATCCGCTCCGGCACACCGTGGCGTTCAGCGATCTCCCGGACGGCGGCGACGGTCTGCGCCGAGCAGGACGGGTCGCCGAGCGCGGAGGTGACGACGGCACGCTCCGCACCGCCGACGCTGGACTCCGCACCGCCGGCGCCGGACTCCCCACCCCCGACGGCGCACAGCAGGCGCGGACCGCGTACGTGCGCCTGCCCTCGCGCAGATCGGTGCCGACCGGCTTGCCCGTGACCTCCGGGTCACCGAAGAGGTCCAGGTAGTCGTCGCGCATCTGCCCGCAGACCCCACCAGCCGGGCGTAGTGCCGCAGTTCTGCCGCGTGGCGCCCCGGCTGCGCGCCGGCGGCCAGCAGCCCCAGCTCCATGGGGCCAGCAGCGAATAGCGGGCCGACTTGTAGTCCGCCACCGCGTGCAGGACCTCCTCGTCCGGTGGACCGGCGGTGAAGTCCCGCTCCAGATCGACGATCTGCCCGACGAACGTGTCCACCGCCCCCGGGTCCGCGCCTCGACCATGGCGTGCCGCACGGGCAGCGGCGCGTCGGAGTCGAGGAGGACGCGCAGGGACAGCGCCGGCGCCAGGTCCCCCCGCCAGGACGGCCAGACCGAGCGCGGTCCGCGGATGCCCGGGGAACCGCTCGCGGTAGGCCTGGTGGGTGCTCGGGCCGCCCCGGCGGACGGGGCTGTCGTCGACGATGTCGTCGTGGATCAGCCCATGGGTCTGCAGCAGCTCGACGCTCAGCGCGGCCGCGTCCAGCCCCGCGACGGGACCTGCCGTCACCAGGCGCGCCGCCTCGTACAGGAGCGCCACCCGCATCCGCTTGCCGCCGCGCGGCGACAGCTCCCGCAGCAGCCCCACGCACTCGGGCGCGAAGCGGCTGAACCCCGGTGCGTCCAGGGTCGCGGCCAGCGTGTCGAAGTAGGCGGCGAACCGCGCGTTGAAGCGGCTCTCGTACCCGGCGACGCGGGCCCTCGTCTCCTCGACGGGATCAGCGGTGTCGGCCATGGCGCCCGAACCTGCACGCCGGTCGCGGCCGGGGCCCGTCCCGGCCCCGCGGAGGCGGCGGGTAGGGTGCGCGGGACAGTCCGGCATGATCGTCCCGAGGGGGGACCCCTTTCATGGCATTCCGCAAGTTCCTGAGCTCGCTCGGCATCAACGCGCCCGAGGTCGACACCGTGCTGGCCACCTCCACGGTCCGTCCCGGCGACGTCCTGGAGGCCACCGTCCACCTGCGCGGCGGCGGCGCGGACGTGGAGGTGGAGCGGCTGCGGCTGGACGTGGTGACGCGCGCGGAGGACCGCGAGCAGTCGGAGACGGGCTGGGACAACCCGTTCACCATCGTCTCCGAGACCCTGAACGGCCCGCTGACCCTGCACGCGGGCGAGCAGCGCACCGAGCGGATCGCGATCCGGCTGCCGTGGGAGATGCCGCTCACCCATGTGCTGGGCGGCCGGCGGCTGCGCGGCGCGCGCGTGGCCGTGCGCACCGAGCTGGCCATCGACAACTCCGTGGACAAGGGCGACTTCGACGAGTTCCAGGTCCACGCCCTGCCCGCCCAGGACGCGATCCTCCAGGCCTACGTCGACCTCGGCTTCCGCTTCGACGAGGCCGAGGTGAAGCTGGGCACGCCCAGGGGCGGGGAGAACTCCAAGGTCGGCTACTGGCAGGAGATCGAGACCTGGTTCCCGCGCGAGTACGGCCGGGGCGACGGCCAGCTGGAGTCGGTGTTCGTGGCCCGCCCCGACTCGCTCGACCTGATCACCGGTTCGTCCGGCCCGCACCTGTTCACCTACGCCGACCTGGACCAGGCCGCCTGGACCAAGCGCATCGACGAGCACATGCGCGCCACCTTCCTGCGCTGACGCGTCGGAGCGCGGCGGCCGGTCCGGTCATACGGGCCGGCCCGCCACACCGTCGCCCTCGCCCAGGGCCAGCCCGAACAGGGAACCGGCCGCGGCGGTGAGCCCGCCCGCGCACGCGCCTGCCGTATCGGCGGGAACGCCCATCCGCCGCAGTACGCCGCAGACGGCGTCCTCCAGCAGGACGAACCGCGCGACCAGCGACCGCGGCCCCGCCGCGCCGCCCCGGCCGCTGCCGGCGACGGCGGTCAGCACCTCGTGGGCGCGCTGCTGCAGATCCGCCAGCGGCTGCCAGGCGTCGGCCTGCCGCCCCGCCGCGAGCGGACCGGTGAGCGCCTGGTGCAGCCGCGTGCCCAGATCCGCGTGCCAGGCCGCCAGCGTGCCGGTCAGCTCCGCCCGCAGGCCGTCCAGACACATCCCGAGGACGACCGCGCCCGTGGCGACGTCCACCGGCGCCGGACGTCTGCCCCCGGACGCCCGGGACGCGGACGGACGCGCGCGCACGCCCAGGTAGTCGCGCAGGACGACGGGCATGACCTCGGCGTCGGCGGCCGGCTCCGCCCGGTCGGCGGGCACCAGGACCGAGCGCACGGGGGTCAGACAGCGCGCGGCCTGCTCGGCGGCCGCGCGGCACGCGTGATCAGTGGGCACGGGACGTACTGCTCCTTCCACGGCTCTCCCCGCGCCGCGGTCCGGGTGACGGCCGGTGGGCGCCGAAACGTCCGGTCCGCGCGGGGTGATGAGGTACACGGCCGCCGTGGCCCCTTGGTTCACCTCCGCCCCAGGCTTGATCCCCGCCCGGCCCTCACGCGCGCGCCCGCCGCTCGTCCCGGGACCGGACGGCCGTATGCCCCACCGCCGCCGCCAGTTTGCGCAGCCGCCGCCAGTCCAGGCGGGGCGGCGGGTCGAAGAGGCCGGGCCGTTCGCGGGGGACGCGGACGCGCAGCGCGCGCCGTTCGATCCGGCAGCGGACCGGGGTGGGCAGCACCACGGCCTCACCGTCGAGCCCGGCCTCCACCTCGGGCGTGTCGGCGTCCACGATCACGTCGTGCGAGGTCGTCGTGAGCCGGCCCCGCGGGGCCAGGAACAGCTCGGCCGCCTCGATCGCGTTGTCGACCTTCACGGCGACCACCCCGAGCCGGCCGGAGTCCAGCCGGGGGCGCCGGCCGAAGCCGAACGGATCGTCCAGCCGGTACGGGTTGTTGCTGACCAGGAGGGCCTGCGGGTCGGCGATCGTCCTGCGGCCCACCGTCGCCGTCAGGCGCGGGCCGCGCTGCCGGGTCAGCAGCTCGGGCAGCAGCTCGAGCGCCGTACCGACCTTGTCGTCGCGGTAGCCGGGGCTCTGCACGACCGTCCCGTACACGCCGAACGAGGCGTTGTTCACGAACGGCCGGTCCCCGGCGAAACACAGGTCCACGCGGACCTCCACACCGTCGGTCAGCGCGTCCAGGCCGGCCGCCGGGTCGTCGCGGTCCAGGCCCAGGTCCATCGCGAAGTGGTTGCGGGTACCCGCCGAGATCACCATGAACGGCAGACCGTGCTCCGCCGCCACGGCCGCCACCAGCGCCTGGGTTCCGTCGCCCCCGCCCACCCCGAGCAGGTCGGCGCCGTCGGCGACGGCCGCCCTGGCCAGCGCGACCACGTCCTGCCGCTCGTCCGGATCGAGCAGCACCACCCGCGCGCCGAGCCGCTCGGCCTTCTCCCGCAGCGCGAACTTCTCCACCTTCCCGCCGCCCGAACGGGGGTTGAGCAGAAGGAAGGGGCGCCGCGGGGGAGGAGTGCGGTACTCCCGGGCCCGCGCGCTCCGCAGCCCCGTGGTGCGCAGCGCGTACCGGCCGCTCCCCACGGCCGCCGACCACAGCAGCGCGGACGCCACGACCACCCACAGCAGGTTCGCCCGCGCGAAGAGCGTGACCACCGTGACGGGCGTGAGCAGCGCGAGCGTCGCCGCCGCCAGCCGTGTCGCGCCCCGGCGCGACAGCGTCCACCACAGCGCGGCGAACGTCACGACCAGGCCCGCGAACCCCGCCACGAGCAGCAGCAGGCCGCGGACACCCCCCTCCACCAGCGGCAGCAGCAGTGCCGCGGCCGCGGCCAGCAGCGAGGCCCTGGCCGCCCAGGACTGACGGCGATGCGCCCACTCCCTGACCACCGGTATCACTCGTCTCCTCCCCCTGACGCCGCCGGACCCCTCCCGGCGGTCGTCGTCCTCCCGTTCACTTCCCCGAAAACGGCGACAGCCCACGGGCGTACGGCGTCGGAGGCGGCCGCGCGGGCGGCGCTCCCGGCGACGCGTCCCTCCGTGCGGGTCTGCGCACGGTACGGGCCCCGCGCACCGTCCCACGGGCGCGGGTCTGCGGGAGGTGAAGGAGGCTGTCGACCGGACGCCGACGGGCTGACCCGGCCGGCGCGCAATCCCAGCAGCGAGCGGGACCGTGCTCCGCGCCGCGGACGCCCGGGCTGCGCGTGGCCGGGCCGGGTGGCGCTCAGCGGCCGGCCGACAGCGCGTCGAGCACGTCGCCGAGCCACGCGCGCCGGGCCCGCCTGGCGCGGTGGGCGAGGCGGGAGTCGGGGGCCAGGCCGTCGAAGCCGTGGCAGCCGCCGGGCCAGACGTGCAGCTCGCACGGCACCCCGCACTGCCACAAACGCCCCGCGTAGGCGACGGTCTCGTCGCGGAAGGTCTCCGCCGAGCCCGCGTCGAGGTAGGCCGGGGGCAGGCCGGACAGGTCGCGGGCGCGCGCGGGGGCCGCGTACGGGGAGACGTCCGCCCCGCCGGCGTTGCCGTCCAGCAGGGCGTTCCAGGCCGTGGCGTTGGAGACCCGGTCCCACATGCCCAGCCCCTCCATCTGCCGGCCGGAGCAGGTGCGGTCGCGGTCGTCGAGCATCGGGGACAGCAGCATCTGCGCCGCCGGTACGGGGCCGCCCCGGTCGCGGGCCAGCAGCGTCAGGCCCGCGGCGAGACCGCCGCCCGCGCTCGCGCCCACCACGACCAGCCGCTCCGGGTCCCCGCCCAGGTCCGCGGCGTGCCGCGCCGTCCACACCAGGCCCGCGTAACAGTCCTCCAGCGGTGCCGGGTGGGGATGCTCCGGAGCCAGCCGGTACTCCACCGACACGGTCACCGTGCGCAGCGACCGCGTCCAGGTCAGGACGTCCGGGGCGAGATGCCGCCGGCCGCCCGCGACCATGCCGCCGCCGTGCAGGTGGTACAGCACCGGAAGTCCCGCGCCCGGCCCCGCGTCCGCCGGGCGGCCGATCAGCAGTGTCACCTCCGGACCGCCGGGCGCCCCGGACACCGTGCGCTCCTCCCACGTCAGGTCCCCGCCGCACCGCAGCGCATCGTCGCCGGGCGCGCCCGCCGCCACGGCCGCCCGGACCTCCGGGATGGCCCCCGGAGTGAGCGGCGGCTGCTCGCCCAGGGCCTCCAGCACGGCCGCCACCTCCGGATCGAAGGGAACGGGCGGCGGGACGGCCGCGGTGAGCGACCGGGGCTCGGGACTCGTCATGTGACCCCTCTCCGGACGAGACGACGAGACGACGTGACCTACGGGACGCCGGTACGGCCGGCCATCCGGCCAATCCCGGCCCATCCGGCCCGTGACCGCAACCGAACCGAACCGTGGCCGAACCCTGGCCGAGCCCTCGGCCGGAACCTGCTCCGGCAGCGGCGCCGTCCGCCGTCCCACCGAAGCCTGTGCCCCGGACCGGGCCCCGGCATCCGTCGCCGCCGGCGATGCATCGCGCCGCCCGCCCCGCTGATCGACTCGGCACCGGTCCGAACTCGGGGCCCGCCCCGGTGGCGTGCGCCGCGTGGATGGGTCGATGACGGAGGGTACGACCGAGAAGGTGAACGATCACGAGCGATCGTGAGCCGAACGAAGCTCGTCCCTCATCAGAGCAGGCCTCCGCCGAGGCGCGTGTGTCCGCTCCGGCGGCCATGCGCAGTGCGCTGGAGCAGCTCAGCGAGCTGCTCGGCCGGGTACCGGAATCCGTCTCCTCCCTCAAGCCCACCGAGCAGGGCTGGGAGACCCAGGTGGAAGGCCTGGAACTGGAACGCATCCCCGAGACGACCAGCGTGATGGCCAGCTACCAGGAGCGGCTCGGGCTGACGCTGGTGCTGCTGCACGACCGGATGTCGGAGCTGTGCGACCGCTACGGCCTCACCCTGGAAGACCTCAACATCGACCTGGGACCGCTCGGCCCCCTGCTCCCGCCTCCGCGAGCGCGACGCCCCGAGGCGTGACCCGATTACCTCTCAGGTCATCGACTGACCACCCCGGCGGATGGAAGGGTTACAGGCACACGCAGCCCAGCCCGACCGGAAGGACCGCCATGACCGCCTACATCATCGGCCACCTGCGCGACGCCGCCCCGCACGTGGAGATCGCCGAGTACATGGAGCGCATCACCGCCACCTTCGAGCCCTACGGCGGCCGCTTCCTGGTGCACGGCGCGACGCACGAGACGAAGGAGGGCACCTGGCCCGGGGCGGTCGTGATGATCGGCTTCCCCACCCTCGCGGACGCGCGGGCGTGGTGGGACTCGCCCGCCTACCGGGAGATCGCGCCCCTGCGTACCCGGCACATCGAGGGGGACATCATCCTGGTCGAGGGAGTGCCGGACGGATACGACCCGGCGACCACCGCCAAGGCGATACGCGACGCTCTGTGAGCCCATCGGCGGGCGAAGGTCTAGACCTTGACGCGTTCATGATGGGGCGCTAGCTTTCCCGGCCACAGCGCCATTCACGTCAGCGTGAGCTGATCACATACATGAACGTGATGTGTCGTCAGAAAGGCAACCCCCATGCCTGGAAGAGTCCTGAGACCCGCCCTGCTCGCGGTGGCCGGCGCCCTGCTGGCCGGTGCCCTCGCGGCACCGGCCACGGCCGCCCGGCCCGCCTCCACCAGCCCCGCTGCCGCCGCCGTCCCGGCCGCGCAGGCCGCCCCCGCCGTGTTCACCCACCCCGGCGTCGGCGTCAGCCGCGCCCAGCTCGACACCATGCGCGCCCGGGTCACCGCGGGCGCCGCCCCGCAGGCCGGGGCCTTCAGCCAGATGATGAGCTCGCGCTACGCCTCCCTCTCGTACACGCCCCACCCGCGCGCCGTCGTCGAGTGCGGCTCCTACTCCAACCCCGACTACGGCTGCACGGACGAGCGCGAGGACGCCATCGCCGCGTACACCCACGCGCTCGCCTGGTACGTCACGCGGGACGCCGTCCACGCCCGCAAGGCGATTCAGATCATGGACGCCTGGTCGGCCACCGTCCGGGACCACACCAACAGCAACGCGCCGCTCCAGACCGCCTGGGCGGCCTCCTCCTGGCCCAAGGCCGCCGAGATCATCAAGCACGTCTACGGCGACTGGCCGAACGCCGGCCGCTTCGCCACCATGCTGCGCACCGTCTACTACCCGGAGATCCAGAACGGCTCGAACTCCAACGGCAACTGGGAGTTGAGCATGATCCAGGCCATCATGGGCATCGGGGTCTTCCTCGACGACAAGGCGATCTACGACCGGGCCGTCGCGCTCTACCGCAACCGCGTCCCCGCGTACGTCTACCTGACCTCCGACGGCGCCCTGCCGCGCACCAAGCCGGGCGACGGACGTGACACCCGCGACGAGATCATCGCCTACTGGCACGGCCAGACCACCTTCGTCAACGGCCTCTCCCAGGAGACCTGCCGCGACTTCACGCACACCGGCTACGGCATCGCCGCCATGGCCCAGGTCGCCGAGACCTCACGCATCCAGGGCCAGGACCTCTACCCCGAGTTCGGCGAGCGGATCCGGCACGCCCTCGGCTTCCACGCCACGTACGAACGGAACCAGCCGCCGTCCTGGCTCTGCGGCGGCACCGTCACGCGCGGCCTCGGCCCGGTCACCGAGGTCGGCTACAACGCCCTGCACAACCGCCTCGGCCACGCCATGACCAACACGGAGACATACACCCTGGCCCGCCGCCCCATGGGCACGAACAACCTCTTCGTCGCCTGGGAGACGCTGACGCACGGCGACAACGTCTCCTGACTCCCGCACGCGTCCTCCCCGGCGCGTTGACGCGCCGCCGACCGCCCTCCCCCACCCCACGGCTGCCCTCTGTGAATACTCGCCGCCCATGAGACGCAAGCCGCAGTGGCGGCCGTGGGTGATCGGGCTGGTCGGTGTCGCGGCGCTGGTCACGGTGGTGGCGCTGGTGGTCGGCACGGGCGCGGGAGGCCGCGGCGGCCTCGCTGAGCGTGCTGATCTCCCGCCGGGGCGGGGCTGCTGAGCTGGTCGTGGCACCGCACCCGGCCCGCGACTCCCGCGACCCGCACCGAGCTGGAGCAGGCCGCGGACGCGCTGGCGGCGATGGTGCGCCGCCAGTGGACCGAGGAGGCCGCCGCCCAGGACGTGCTCGATCCCCACCCGCTCGCGGTGCGCTGGCGCAGCGCCCAGGCCGAGGCCGGTGATGACGTGCGGATGGTGGGGCGCACCGGCGTTGGTGATCCTGACGAGGGCGTCGAGGAGGTGGTGCTGGAGGGTGCCCGACCCGCGCCGCAGCGCCGCCGCCGGCTGGCACCCGGGCGACGCCCACACTGCGCTCGCCTTCCTCGCCTCCCACATCAAACGGCAGGGCACGGACGACATCGCCTGGTGGGAGCTGCACCGCGCACTGCGCCCCGACCCCGCGGGGCCGCTGTCCGGGCCGGTGGCCGGGGCGGTGATCGGACTGGGCGCGGGGTGCACGGCAGCCGAGTACTTCCACTGGATCCTCTCGCCGCTCGCGCGGTCCGGCTGCTTCCCGGCCGTCACCCTCGCGACGGCACTCGCGGCGACGGCGACGATCCGGCTGGCCCGGGTGCCCGACACCACCGGCCAGGCGGGCGCGTCGCCCGGCCCGGGACCCGCACCGCGCGACCGCCGACCACCCCGACCCCTGGCCCAGACCGGGCGCCGCCTGGCCACCGGATGCGCCGTCGTGTTGCCGCTCTCGGCGGGAGTGGGAGCGGTGACGGAACACTGGGCGCGGACCGTCGCACGGGCGCCCAGGGGCTTCCCGGTGGGGGTGGCGCCGTACACCGGCCTCAAAGCGGCCGCCGCCTGGACGCTGTTCTTCGCGCTGCTCGCCCCCGGCGTGCTGGGCCTCTCGCTGCTGCGCCGCCGCGGCGGCCGTCCCGCGCGCCACGTGGGACGCGGCCCGGCCCGGGTGCGCAGAGTCCTCGCGTTCTTCCTGCTTTTCTGGCTGGGCGCCCAACTCTCCGGCTCGCTGGCTTTCCTGTCCATCCGGCAGGTGACGGGGCGTCCGCCGGCGGAGGTCACTTTGATGGACCCGGCCGGAGGCTCCCCCCGCCCGACCCCACTGGACTTCCGCGCCCCCCGACGCCTGCCGTCACGGTTGAGGCGGACCTGGCGGACAGCACCGACCCGGCCGTCCACACCTTCGGCCGCTCGCTGCTGACCCCGGAGGCGAACCTGTCGGTCGGGCTCGCCGCCGGGCTCCTGGCCGTCGCCGGCACCGCCTGGTTCGCCTACCGCGAGACCGGCCTGCGGCTCGCCGCGGCCCGGCGGCTGCCGCGCCACCCGCTCGTGTTCATGGAGGACGCGCGACTGCTGAGCGTCCTGCGCCGCGTCGGGCCCGTCTACCAGTTCTGCCACGCCGCGTTCCAGGACCGCGTCGTCACCGGCGTCGGCGCCGCGCCCGTTCCCCGACAAGGGTGAACGGCCGGCCGAAGCCGCCGCCGGTGTACGCCGTCCGGGTGGATTCACCAGTCGTCAGGACTTCCGCGGTTGCGGAAAGGAAGGCTCGTCTGCGTGACTCTTCTGCCCCTTCGCCCCTCGGCGGTACTGTCCGGCACCGCCACTGTCCTGTCCCTGGTGGCCACCCTCCTCGTCGGCGGCGCGACACCGGCCGCCGCACTGGACAAACCCGTCGTCGGCGGCCCGGTGTTCAACAACCCGCTGGGTACGCCGGCACAGCGCGAGGCGATCTTCACCCAGCTGCTGCGGCTGATCGAGGCGACCCCCACCGGCGCCGAGATCCGCGGCTCCGTCTACGAGTTCGACGACCGGGACGTCGCCGACGCGCTGCTCGCCGCCCACCGCAGAGGCGTCGCCGTCAAGCTCGTCGTCGACGACTCGACCTACGTCGACGCCAACGGCGACGAGTACGTCAACCCCTCCTACCGTGCGCTGCGGGCCGGTCTGGGCACCCGGGACACCGCCCGCTCCTGGATCGTCGTCTGCGACGACAGGTTCGAGGACGCCGACGGAGTGGACGACGTCCAGCGCGGCTGCCTGAGCGTGGCCCCGCCGCCACCGGCGTACAACCACAACAAGTTCTTCACCTTCTCCCGCATCGGCCCCTTCGACGACGGCACCGGCTACACGAAGGTCGTCTTCCAGACCTCCTCGAACCTGTCCGACTGGTACAAGACCGAGTCCTTCAACGACGCCGTCACCTTCGCGAACGGCGCCGTGTACGACGGGTACGTGACCTACCACGACCGGCTCCGCCACGGCCGCACCCTCGCCCGCGGCGACAACACGGCGTACTTCTCCACCCCGTCCGGCTCCGCCTACCAGGCCGCCTTCTTCCCGCGCGGCGACACCTCGTACCACAACCCGGCCACCGACGACGTCGTGCAGACGCTCGACGGGGTCAGGTGCGGCTACACCGACGCGGGCGGCGCCCGGCGGGTCAGCGACATCCGCGTCCTCGTGTACAGCTTCTACCGCTCGCGCGTGCAGGTCGCCGACAAGCTGGCCGAGCTGCGGAGCCGGGGCTGCTGGATCGACCTGGTCTACGCCGAGAGCGACAGCACGATCACCTCCAGGCTGACCGCCGCCGGCATCCAGCACCGACGCTGCCGCATCCCCAACGGCCCCGGCATCGACGTCCGCCCGCACAACAAGCAGATCCTCATCGACGGCAGCCACAACGGCGACCTCACGCCGCGGGTCCTCACCGGCAGCGCCAACCTGACGGGCTCGTCACTGCGCTCGGCCGACGAGGCACTCGTACGGATCACCGGCGCCGGACACCACTCCCGGTACCTGAGCGAGTTCTACCGGATCCGCACCGCCTGCGGAGGCTGACGGGCGGCGGCCCCGCGCCGGCCCCCGCCGGGTTCTGCCGCCGACACGGCGAACCCGGCGGGTTAAGCGGGTGAAGACTGCGCCGCACCCCCGGCCCACCGGGCATGCATGGAGGTCGCGGCCGTATCCGGCCGACCCCCTCGGACCCGACCCGCCTGGAGGCGAGTGATGAACCAAAGAGCCGATCAAGCCGACCCCACGATCCATCAGGTGCCAGTCCTCATCGTCGGCGGTTCCCTGGTCGGCCTGTCGACCTCTCTGTTCCTGGGCCGGCTGGGGGTGCGGCACACGCTGGTGGAGCGTCATGCCGGTACCTCCATCCACCCCCGCGGCCGCGGCAACAACGTCCGGACGATGGAGCTGTTCCGGGTGGCCGGCGCCGAGCCGATGATCCGGCAGGCCGCCGCCACGCTGGCCGACAATCACGGCATCCTGCAGACCCCCACCCTGGTCGGCGACGCGGGGGAGTGGCTGTTCCGGGAGATCGACCCGGGCGGCGGCCTGGCCCGGTTCAGCCCCAGCTCGTGGTGCCTGTGCAGCCAGAACGACCTCGAGCCGGTCCTGCTCGACCGCGCCGCACAGCTCGGCGGCGACCTGCGCTACGCCACCGAACTGATGTCGTTCGACACCGACGCCACCGGCGTCACCGCCGTGGTCAAGAGCCGCGAGACCGGCGAGCACACCACCATCCGCGCGGAGTACCTCGTCGCCGCCGACGGCCCCCGCAGCCCCATCCGTGAGCAGCTCGGCATCGGCCAGAGCGGCCCCGGCGACCTGTTCCACAACATCAGCATCACCTTCCGCTCCCGTCGCCTCGCCGACATCGTGGGCGACCGCCACTTCATCGTCTGCTACCTGACCAACCCCGACGCCGACGGCGCGCTGCTGCCCGTGGACAACCGCGAGAACTGGGTGTTCCACGCCCCGTGGCACCCCGAGAACGGGGAAACCCTGGAGGAGTTCACCGATGAGCGGTGCATCGAGCACATCCGGCGCGCGGTCGGCGTCCCGGACCTGGACGTGGAGCTGACCGGCATGGCGCCCTGGCACGCCGCCGAGCGTGTCGCCCAGAGCTACGGGACGGGACGCGTGTTCCTGGCCGGCGACTCGGCCCACGAGATGTCCCCCACCGGGGCCTTCGGCTCCAACACCGGTATCCAGGACGCCCACAACCTCGCGTGGAAGCTGGCCGCCGTGCTCGGCGGCTGGGCGGGGGAGGGGCTGCTGGACACCTACGACGCCGAGCGCCGCCCGGTGGCGGAGGTGACCAGCGCGCGGGCCGCCGGACGGTCGGTCGAGCACAGTCACCCCGGCTTCGCCCCGCCGCCCGGCGTCGGTGGCGGTCCCGGCGGCGGCGGACCTCAGCGCGGCATCCTCAACGTGGCCCTCGGGTACCGCTACCCGCGCGGCGCCGTCGTCGGCACCGACCCGGCGGGCCCGGTCGTCCCGGAGAGCCTCGACCTGAGCGGTGAACCCGGCAGCAGGGCACCGCACTTGTGGCTGCGGCACCAGGGCGAGCGGATCTCCACCCTCGACCTCTACGAACGGTCACTGGTGCTGCTCAGCGACGCCGCGGCGGGAAGCGGCTGGCACGAAGCCGCTGTCCGCGTCGCGGCGAGCATGTCCGTCCCGCTCCTCTCCTACCGGGTGGGCAGTGGCCCGGACGCCGAGCTGACGCCCGAGGAGGGGGTGGACTGGAGCGCCTGCCACGGCACGACACCCGAGGGAGCCGTACTGGTCCGCCCCGACGGGTTCGTCGCCTGGCGGGCCCCCGGCCCGGTGTCCGACGCCGAGGCGGAACTCCGTCGCGTCCTGGGCGAGGTGCTGGACATCGCCTGACCCCTCCCGGAGGGCCGTGTCGCACCGGTGACGCGCCCGAGACGACCAGCGAACCGAGCCGGCCCGCACACCCCGCGGGCCGGCTCCTCGCATGTCCCACGTCCCCTCATCTGCGGCCCGCTCCGTCGCACTTGACGGGCGATCGGATGAACCGTTCACCCGACTGATCGCCCTGAGTAGCGGTGCCGGGCCGGCTGGCTGACGGTTGAGCATGTCGACGTCGAGTCAGGTCAGCCGTGCCAAGTGCCGGCTGCTCGACCGTCGGCGGAAGGAACCTCAGATGCGCTCTGCTCGCATGGCTGTGGCCGCCGCCGCCGCATCCGCCGCTCTCGCTCTCGCCGCCCCCGGCGCCTCCGCGGTCGGCTCCGACCACGATGACTCCTCCTACAGCAAGGAGCACACCAGCAAGGACGAGTCCTCGAAGGACTACGGCAAGGACGAGAGCAAGGAAGAGGACAAGGACTACGGCAAGGACGAGAGCAAGGAAGAGGACAAGGACAAGGACTACGGCAAGGAAGAGGACAAGGACCACGGCAAGGACAGCTCGTACGACTCCCCGCGTGGTGGCGTGCACACCGGCGGCGGTGCGCTGACCATGCTCAACGAGGACGAGTGGAACAAGGACTCCGGCTCCTCGAAGGACACCGAGGACAGCCACTCCTCGGACTCGGACAAGGACTCCTCGTACAAGGACTCGGACAAGGAGTACGAGAAGGACTCGGACAAGGACTACGAGAAGGACTCGGACAAGGACTACGAGAAGGACTCGGAGAAGGACTACGACAAGCCGCGCGGTGGCGTGCACACCGGCGGTGGCGCCCTGGTCATGGTCAACGAGGACGGCTGGGGCAGCAAGGACTCCGAGTCGTCGAAGGACAGCCACTCCTCGGGGTACAAGGACAGCGAGCACGGCAAGGACTCCTGGGGCGGCGGCCACGACAAGCCCCGCGGCGGGATGCACACCGGCGGCGGCGCCCTCGCCGCTCCGTCGGTGACCGCGGGCGGGCTGGGCGTGCTGGCCGCCGCCGGTCTCGGCCTCTACGTGGTGCGCCGTAAGAAGTCGGCCCAGAGCCTGGTCTGACCCATGCCCGGTGCGATAGCCGCTGCGGCCGCCACGCGCGCGTCGCGTGGCGGCCCGGCCGGCTCCGGCCGCCGTACCCCGTTCGCCCTCCCGCACTGCCCCCAGTGAGGTGGTTTTCCGATGGCATCCGGTCCGTCCGCCCCCGCCGACCAGGCAGCGCCCCCCACCGGGCCGAAACACCGCCTCGGCGTGATGGTGATGTGCGCCGCGGCGTTCCTGGTCATCCTCATGAACCCGGCGGAGGACGAGAAGACCATCGAGTCCCCCCGTCCGCCGCAGGCCGCGCCGGCCGGCGCGTCGGCCGGGGCCCCGACCCCGGCCGTCGAGAAGCGGGAAGAGCCCGCCCGCAAGCATCTGCCGCGATCGAGGCCCGTGCGCCTGCTCATTCCGAAGATCTCGGTCGACGCCCCCTTCACGGACCTCGCCGTCCTCCCCTCGGGCCAGCTGGAGGCCCCGCCCCCCGACGACACCAACCTGGTCGGGTGGCACGCCAAGGGGCCGTCGCCGGGGGAGATCGGCACCTCGATCATCGCCGGGCACGTCGACACGAAGACGTCGGCCGCCGTGTTCGTCGGGCTCAGCGCACTGGAGAAGGGCGACGTCTTCCACGTCAAGCGCGCCGACGGGCGCAAGGCGTCCTTCGTCATCGACCACGTGGAGACGTTCGAGAAGGACCGCTTCCCCAACGACCGTGTGTACGGCGACACGGGCCAGGCCCAGGTCCGGCTGATCACCTGTGCGGGTGACTACGACCGCCAGGCGAAGGACTACACGGAGAACCTCGTCGTCTTCGCCCACCTCATCTGAGCCCCGCCCCGCCTTTACCGGACCTGTGAGCGCAGCGGTCACCCGCGTAGTTCATACGAGTCGCGCTCCTCAGGGGACGGGCACAGGATCGAGAAACGCCGACGTCGCTCACCGTGACCGACGTTCACCCCCGCCCCTAGAAGGAGATGTGCGCAGGATGACCCTTACGTCCGAGCGTGTTTCGGGACCGCAGACCCGTCAGGTGTCGCAACGTGTCTCCCAGTCCGTGTTCGACGGCTCCAGGCTCCGTGTCGTCCTGCTCGTGGACGTCTACGACGGCGCTCAGCAGCAGTTCCTGGAGGCCTATGAGCACCTGTGCAGCCAGGTCACGTCCGTCCCCGGCCATGTGAGCGACCAGCTGTGCCAGTCCATCGAGAACCCCTCCCAATGGCTCATCACCAGTGAGTGGGAGAGCGCCCCGCCGTTCCTCACCTGGGTGAACAGCGAGGAGCACGTGCGGATGGTGGCACCGCTGCACAGCTGCGTCCGCGACACCAGGTCGCTTCGCTTCCACATCGTCCGCGAGACCGACGGCCCGGCGATGGACGTCGAACCGCGCAGGGGCCGGCTGCAGGCGGCGCCCAGGATCGGTGACGGTGTCATCCGTCACGCGCTCACCTTCACGGTCAGGCAGGGCAGCGAGGAGACCGTCGCGAAGATCCTCGCCGCCTACGCCTCGCCCGAGCCGCGCGTCGACGACACCACCCGGCTGTGCCGCACCTCCCTGTTCATGCACGGCAACCGCGTCGTGCGGGCCATCGAGGTGCGGGGCGACCTGCTCGCCGCGCTGCGCCACGTCTCCAAGCAGCCCGAGGTACGCGCCGTCGAGGAGGCCATCAACCCCCACCTGGAGCAGCGGCGGGAGCTCGACGACGGCGAGTCCGCCCGCGCCTTCTTCACCCGCGCGGCGCTGCCCGCCGTACACCATGTGACCGCCGGCCGGGAGACCCCGGACGCCGTGCGGAACGCGCTGTACTACCCGGCCCGCGAGGGCTGCGGCCTGCGGCTGGCCGAACTGCTCGCCCGGCAGGACGAGATGGCGGCGGACGATCCGCGCAGCCCGGTCCTGCGCAGCACCATCTTCCAGCGCGACGACGTCGTAATGCGGCTCATCGACGTCCAGGACGGGCCCGGCGCCGACCCCGCTCTCGTGCTCGGCTTCGGCGACCGCGGACAGGCGGCCGAGGTGACGGCACTGCTCGACGCGAAGGCGCTCGGCGTGGACGCCTCCACGCTGACCGAGGCCACCCCGGCCCGCCTGCTCACGCTCGCCCGTATGGAGCTCGTCACCGACCGCCGCGCGGAGACCGAGGTCTGATGCGTCAGCGCACGGCCGCGGCGGCCATGCCGCCGCGTCGATGCGGCACCCGATCGGAGGAAAGTCGTGATCAAAGCCAATCCCAGAATCGTGCATCTCAGCGAGGTCGAGCCCAACACCCGGCGCGGTGGCGACCTGCGCGCCATGCTCACCCCGGCCACGGTCGGCTCCACCAGCGGCTTCATGGGTGTGGCCATCGTGCAGCCCGGGGACCGCATCGGTGAGCACTACCACCCGTACTCGGAAGAGTTCATCTACGTCGTGTGCGGGCAGCTGGAGGTGGACCTGGACGGCGAACCCCACCCGCTCCAGCCCGAGCAGGGCCTGATGATCCCCGCCTACATGCGGCACCGCTTCCGCAACGTCGGCAACGTCGAGGCCAGGATCGTCTTCCACCTCGGTCCGCTGGCCCCGAGCCCGCCGCTCGGCCACGTCGACACCGAGGAGACCGACGCGGTTCCGGTCGCCGCCGACGCGGCCGTCGACGCCTCCGCCGGGGCCGCCGAACGTCAGGTCCGGTCATGACCAGGCGCGTGGCGGTCACCGGCATAGGCATCGTGGCCCCGGGCGGGATCGGCGTACCGGCGTTCTGGGACCTGCTGTCCCACGGGCGCACGGCGACGCGCGGCATCACCTTCTTCGACCCGTCCGGCCTGCGGTCGCGGATCGCCGCCGAGTGCGACTTCGACCCGGCCGCCCACGGACTGGACGCCGAGGAGGCCGCGCGCTGCGACCGGTACATCCAGTTCGCGCTGGTGGCCGCCGACGAGGCGGTGCGGGACTCCGGCCTCGACCTCTCCCGGGAGAACCCGTGGCGGGTCGGTGTCTCCCTGGGCACCGCGGTCGGCGGCACCACCCGCCTGGAACACGACTACGTGCTGGTCAGCAATCGCGGGCAGCGCTGGGACGTGGACCACCGCGAGGCGGAGCCGCATCTGCACCGCGCGTTCTCGCCCAGCACGCTCGCCTCGACCGTGGCGGAGCGGTTCGGGGCGAGCGGACCGGTGCAGACCGTCTCCACGGGCTGCACCTCCGGGCTCGACTCGATCGGCTACGCCTTCCACACGATCGAGGAGGGCCGGGCCGACGTGTGCATCGTCGGCGCCTCCGACTCGCCGATCTCGCCGATCACGATGGCGTGCTTCGACGCGATCAAGGCCACGTCCCCCAACAACGACGACCCCGCGCACGCGTCGCGCCCCTTCGACGCCGACCGCGACGGTTTCGTGATGGGGGAGGGCGGCGCCGTCCTCGTCCTGGAGGAGCTGGAGCACGCCCGGGCCCGCGGGGCCCGCGTGTACTGCGAGATCGGCGGCTACGCCACCTTCGGAAACGCCTACCACATGACCGGTCTGACCAGGGAGGGCCTGGAGATGGCCCGGGCCATCGAACTGGCCCTGGACCACGCCCGGCTCGACCCCACCGCGATCGACTACGTCAACGCGCACGGCTCGGGCACCCAGCAGAACGACCGGCACGAGACGGCCGCCGTCAAACGGGCCCTGGGACAGCACGCCTACGACACGCCCATGAGCTCCATCAAGTCCATGGTGGGCCACTCCCTCGGCGCCATCGGATCGATCGAGGTCGTCGCCTGCGTGCTGGCCCTCGCCCATCAGGTCGTACCGCCCACCGCGAACTACGAGACGCCGGACCCGGAGTGCGACCTGGACTACGTGCCGCGCGTCGCCCGCGAACGACGACTGGGCAGTGTGCTCTCCGTGGGCAGCGGGTTCGGCGGTTTCCAGTCCGCGGTGATCCTGACCCGGCCGAGGGAGAGAACACCATGAGCGAACCGCATCCACGGCGCGCGGCCGTCACCGGCATCGGCGTGGTCGCGCCCAACGGAACCACCACCGAGACCTTCTGGAAGGCCACCAAGGAAGGCATCAGCGTCCTGGACCGGGTCACCCGCGACGGATGCGAGCACCTGCCGCTGAAGGTCGCCGGCGAGATCCGTGAGTTCGAACCGTCGGCGGCCGTCGAGGAGCGCTTCCTCGTCCAGACGGACCGGTTCACGCACTTCGCGCTGGCCGCCGCCGACCTGGCCCTCGACGACGCGCGGCTCGCCCGCGCCGACATCGAGCAGGCGCCGTACTCCATCGGCGTCGTCACCGCGGCCGGCTCCGGCGGCGGCGAGTTCGGCCAGCGCGAGCTCCAGCAGCTGTGGGGCAAGGGCAGCCGCTACGTCGGGCCGTACCAGTCCATCGCCTGGTTCTACGCGGCCAGCACCGGCCAGATCTCCATCCGCCGCGGCTTCAAGGGACCCTGCGGGGTGGTCGCCGCCGACGAGGCCGGCGGTCTGGACGCCCTCGCCCACGCGGCGCGGTCCGTCCGGCGCGGCACCGACGTCGTCGTGGCCGGATCGACGGAGGCCCCACTGGCCCCCTACTCGGTGGTCTGCCAGCTCGGTTACCAGGAGCTGAGCACCGCCGACGACCCGGCCCGCGCCTACCGCCCGTTCACGTCGGCGGCGTGCGGATTCGTCCCCGCCGAGGGCGGCGCCGTACTCGTCGTGGAGGACGAGGCCACGGCGCTGGAGCGCGGTGCGCAGGTGCGGGCCCACCTGGCCGGGCACGCGTCGACCTTCACCGGCGCCTCCCGCTGGGAGCAGTCCCGCGAGGGACTGGCGCAGGCCATCCGCGGCGCCCTCGACGAGGCGTGCTGCGCCCCCGAGGAGATCGACGTGGTCTTCGCCGACGCGCTCGGCGTGCCCGACGCGGACCGCGCCGAGGCACTGGCCATCGCCGACGCCCTCGGTGCACACGGCCGGCAGGTGCCCGTCACCGCCCCCAAGACCGGTATCGGCCGCGGCTACTGCGCCGCCCCGGTGCTGGACACCGCGGCGGCGGTGCTCGCGATGGAACAGGGCGTCGTCCCGCCCACCCCCAACGTGTTCGACATCTGCCACGACCTCGACCTGGTGACCGGCCGGGCCCGCGCCGCCGAGCTGCGCACGGCCCTGGTCCTCAGCCGAGGCCTCATGGGATCGAACTCGGCCCTGGTGCTGCGCCGCGGCACCGCCGACGCCGCGCAGTGAGGCGTCACAGAGCAAAGGAGAAACCGAATGAGTGACCGCATCACCGTGGAAGAACTGGCCGAACTGATCAAGAAGTCCGCCGGGGTCACCATCCCCGCGCCGGAACTGGAGCAGCAGCAGGACACCGGCTTCGAGACCTTCGGCATCGACTCGCTGGGCCTGCTCGGCATCGTCGGCGAACTGGAGAACCGGTACGGCACCCCGATGCCGCCCGACGCCGAGCGCTCCAGGACGCCGCGGCAGTTCCTCGACCTCGTCAACAGCGCGCTGCTCGCGGGAGCCTGAGATGGCCGGACACACACAGAACGAGATCGTCATCGCCGCACCGGTCGACCTCGTCTGGGACATGACCAACGACGTGGCGAACTGGCCGAACCTGTTCAGCGAGTACGCCTCCGCGGAGATCCTGTCCCAGCAGGGGAACAAGACCACCTTCCGGCTCACCATGCACCCCGACAAGGACGGCACGGTGTGGAGCTGGGTCTCGGAACGCGAGACCGACCGCGCCACGCTCTCCGTCCGCGCCCGCCGCGTCGAGACCGGCCCGTTCGCGTACATGAACATCCGGTGGCAGTACGAGGAGGTGCCCGAGGGCACCCGCATGGTGTGGACCCAGGACTTCGAGATGAGGCCGGACGCCCCGGTCGACGACGACTGGATGACCGACAACATCAACCGCAACTCCAAGGTCCAGATGGCGCTGATCCGGGACCGCATCGAACAGGCCACCGCGGAGCGCGAGCCCGTGCCGACCCTGACCGACTGAGCGCGACGGAGCACACCACCATGCATCAGACCCTCATCGTCGCCCGGATGGCCCCCGGATCGGCCCCCGACATCGCCAAGGTGTTCGCGGAGTCGGACCGTGGCGAACTCCCGCACCTCATCGGGGTGTCCCGGCGCAGCCTGTTCCAGTTCGACGACGTGTACCTGCACCTCATCGAGGCGGAACAGGACCCGGCACCCGCCATCGCGAGGACGGCCGGGCACCCGGAGTTCCGGGACATCAGCGAGCGTCTGTCGGCGTACGTCTCCGCGTACGACCCGGCGACCTGGCGCTCCCCGAAGGACGCGATGGCGAACTGCTTCTACCGCTGGGAGCGGGACGCCACCGCCTGAGCCGTCGCCGCCCCCCCGCCGGTCGCCGGAGACGCCGTGAGGCGTACCCGGCGACCGGCGGTCGCGCGACGCGCGCGGACCACGGCACCGCTCAACGGGCTTCGCTGGCCGGGACGACGCAGTCGAACGCGTGCAGATACGGGTTCACCGGCTGGATGTCGTCGATGACCAGCCCCGCCCCGGTGAGCCGGCCCACCATGCTCTCCGTGGTGTGCTTGGCCCCGCCGACGTTGAGGAGCAGCAGCAGGTCCATGGCCGTGCTGAACTTCATCGAGGGGGTGTCGTCGACGAGGTTCTCGATGACCACGACCCGCGCTCCCGGGCCGCCCGCCTCGATGACGTTGCGCAGCGTGCGGGCCGTGCTGTCGTCGTCCCACTCCAGGATGTTCTTGATGATGTAGACGTCGGCCCGCACCGGGACGGTCGCCCGGCAGTCGCCGGGCACGATGCGCACCCGGTCGGCGAGCGCGCCGCCCGGACGCAGCCGCGGATCGGCGTTCTCCACCACGCGCGGCAGGTCCAGCAGCGTCCCGTGGAGCGAGGGGTACTTCTCCAGCAGGCTCGCCACCACATGCCCCTGCCCGCCGCCGATGTCGGCGACCGACGCGCTCCCCGACAGGTCGAGGAAGTGCGCGACGTCGCGCGCCGACTGCGTGCTGGAGGTCGTCATGGCCCGGTTGAAGACGTCCGCGGACTCCGGGGCGTCCTCGTTGAGGTAGGTGAAGAACTCCTTCCCGTACAGGTCCTCCACGACGCTGCGGCCGGTGCGTACCGCCTCGTCGAGCTTGGGCCACGCGTCCCAGGTCCACGGTTCGGTGCACCACAGGGTGATGGCGCGCAGGCTGTGCTCGTCGTCCTCGCGCAGCAGCCGGGACATGTCGGTGTGGGCGAACGTGCCGTCCTCCCGCTCGGCGAACACGCCGTAGCAGGTGAGGGTCCTCAGCAGCCGCCGCAGCGGCTGCGGTTCGGTCTTCACCGCCGCCGCGAGGTCCTCCACGGCCCGCGGGGCGTCGCCGAGCGCGTCGGCGACGCCCAGCCGGGCGGCCGCGCGGAGGGCGGCGGCGCACGCCGCCCCGAACACGAGCTCCCGCAGCCGCATGGACGGCGGTGGGGCGGTCTCAGCGGTCGTCATGCGCCGCCTTCCTTCCGGGGTTCAGCGGTCGGCCGGGGGCCGGCCGGTCAGCACAGGCCCGCGGGCCGGGAGGCACCGCAGGTGTTGGCGACGAAGGTGTTGCCCTCGCCGGTGTCCGCGTTGACGAGGTCGGCCGGGGCGTTGTCGCGCAGGGTGTTCTCGGTGATCCGGTTCCGCTCGCTGGTGGTTCCCACCATGCTCTTGAACAGGACGATCCCGCCCGACATCGGGGAGTTCCCGGCGTTGGCCGTGATCGTGTTGCGGGTGATCAGGGTGTCCTCGGCGCCGGTCAGGACGATGCCGGAGCCCTGGAGGGCGTCCAGGCGCGCGGTCTTGGGGCAGGACTTGTTGTTGCGCAGGATGTGGTTGTCCCGCACGGTCAGGGCGCCGGCGCGCGGCTTGTTCTCGTCACCGACGATGAACACCCCCGCGCAGTTGCCGGTGACGTGGTTGTCCGCGACCGTGAGGTTGCGCAGCCGGCGGACGGTGAGCCCGATCCGGTTGCCCTCCAGCCGGTTCCCCGCGACCACCGCGCCCTGGGTGTCGGCGGCGCCCTCCTCGGCGTTGACCGTGTTGGCGAGGAACAGGCCCGCGTCGCCGTTGTCGCGCGCCGCGTTCTTGCGGAACACACCGCGCACCGAGTGCTCCTGGGCGATGCCCCACACCCCGTTGGCGACCGCCGCGACGTTGCGCACGGTCAGCCGGTTCGTGGCGTCGGCGTACAGCCCGGTGCGGGGGAAGCCGGTCACCGTCAGGTCGGCGACGGTGACGTCCTCGAGAGCGCGGTCGGCCGTGCCGGTCACGCAGATGCCGTTGCCCGCGTCGGCGCAGCTGTGGGCGGCCTTGTCCGCGCTCGGCTTGATCACGGTGTCGCGGCCCATGCCCCGCAGGGTCAGTCCGGGCGTGGTCACCTTGACGCTCTCGTGGTACGTGCCCGTGGTCACCAGGACGGTGTCGCCCGGCGCGGCGTCGTCGACGGCCTGCTGGATCGATTCCCCGGGGAAGACCAGATGGGTCCGGTGCTCGGCGACCGGCGGGGCGGCACCGAGTCCCACCCCGACGAGCGCGGCGGCGCACGCGAGGTACGTGATATGGCATTTCGTCATATTGCGCACGATATGACCTGATATGCGGATGCGATGCCGATGGTCCATCCGACGGCGTGTCCCGCAGCCGGCGCCCGGCGACCGCCCCGGGCGCGGCCACCGCACCGCGCCACCACGACCGGCGCGCACCGGGGTGTTCCCCCGCCCGATCGGGGCATGAGTGACGTTCGGTGCTAGTCAGGACGGTGACGTGGATGGCCTCGCTGGTGTTCGAGAGCGACGACCTTGACCTCACGGAGGACTTCCTGTGCCGGGCCTACGCCCGGATGACGATCGGCAGCGGCAGTCCCGGCGACAGCAGGGCCCGCATCCGCCGCGACACCCTGCCGTCGGTCAGCGTCGACGAGATCGACCTGGGCTTCGACATGAGCTACGCGGTGACACCGCTCGGCCGGATCTGCCTGTGCCTGGTCCACGAGGGCACCGTCCGCGACCACGCCTACCGGGGGGTGCGGGACGACTTCGGCCCCGGCGACCTGGTCCTCTTCGCGCCCCCCGACGCGCCGTACAGCGGGCAGATCCGCACCGCCCGCTACAACATCACCATGCTGGAGCCCGCCCTGCTGGACCAGGTCGCCGCCACCGCGGCGCAGCGGCGACCGCAGCCCGTGCGGCTCACCGGACACCGGCCGCACTCGCCCGCCGCGGCCCGCCACCTGCGCAACACCATCCTCTACCTGCGCGACCACGTCCTGGCCGACCCGGCCGTCGCGGAGCAGCCGCTGATCGCCGCCACCGGCGGCCAGCTGCTCGCCGCGAGCGTGCTGGCGGCCTTCCCCAACACCGCGCAGACCGAGCCGGCCGCGCAGGACCGCACCGACGCCCACTCGGCCACGGTCCGGCGGGCCGTCGCCTACATCGAGGACCACGCCGACCAGCCGATCACCGTCGCCGAGATCGCCGCGGCCGCCCACGTCACCATACGAGCCCTGCAGTACGCCTTCCGCCGCCACCTCGACACCACCCCCCTCGCCTACCTGCGCCGGGTGCGCCTCGCGCAGGCCCACCGGGAACTGCGCGCGGCGAGCCCGCTCACCACGACCGTCGGGGAGATCGCCGCCCGCTGGGGCTTCGCCCACCCCGGCCGCTTCGCCGCCCTCTACCGCGAGGCCTACGGCACCAGCCCCTCCGCCACCCTGCGCGGCTGACCTCGGCGGGCCGGCCCCGCCCGGCAGGCGCCGTGCCCGGCGGGGCCGGCCTGGTGTGTCGGGCCCGGTCCGGCCGGATTCAGTCCCGCGCGGAACCCGGGACGTGCCTCGCCCGGTCCAGCGCGGCGTTCAGGGCCTGGCGGATCTCCGGCGGCAGCCACTCGCAGCGCGGCCACTGCACGATGTGGTCCGCCACCTCCCGCAGTTTGATGTTCGTGTGCTGGGATACCTCTTTCAGGACGTTCCAGGCCGTATCGGATGACAGTCCGCCCAGCGCGATCACGACGCCGATCGCCTGGTCGATGACGGCATGGGAGACGACGGCGCGCCTGAGCTGCTCGACCTCCTCGTGAAGAGCGATGATCCTGCGCACGGAATGGTCCTGTTCGAGCATGCGGTCCCGTTCCCTGAATGACAGCCTGCCGGTCACCGTCCTTTTGCCCTGGTTAGGCGGCGGCAGAAGGACGCGAAACGAACACCTGCCGCGGCGGTGGTCCCGAAAACGAAGCGGGCTCGGGCCAACCCGCAGCGGGCGGCGTCAGCACGGCCTGCGCCAGCGGTCCAGCTCCGGTCTCTTCAGCATCGACGACAGCCGCAGCTTCCGGGCCACCGGGCAGAAACGGGCCGTCAGCTCGGCGTACTCCACGTGGAAGACGGCCTTGCCCGCCGCGATGAACGGCTCCAGCAGCGCGCACTCGTCGTACTGCGCGCACTCCTCGTTGACGGCGAAGTCGAAGTCGTCCAGCAGCTGCGGGATCTGGGGCAGGTCGTTCTTCAGGCCCACGGCCAGGCCGCGCTCGTGGGCGATGTCCGCGATCATGCGGTTGTACCGCAGCTGGTCGCGCGCCGTGAGCGGGAACCCGGTGTCGTTGCCGTAGCCCTCCACCAGATCCGGCTCCACCGCGTCGAAGCCCTTGTCCCGGCACATGTCGAACCGGCGTTCCATCAGGGGGCGCAGAAGCGACACCCGGCGGATGTCCAGCCACCGCTCGCCGCGCCAGCCGTTGGGCCGGCCCAGCACCGAGCGGGGGAAGGCGTGCCGGTCCGGCCGGAAGTCCTCCCAGGCGCCGACGTTGACGTAGCAGATCACCTTGCGGCCGTCCTCGTGCAGCCGGGCCACGTCGGCGGCGGTGTTCTCGAAACCGTCGATGTCGTACACGGGCACGTCGACGGACGGATCGACCCGGCCGTCGAGCTGCCACTGCCACGCCAGCCCGGGACGCGGCTGCCACACCCCGCCGTCCGTACGGCGGCTGCCGCCGTCCGCGCAGGCCCCGAGGAGCAACGCGAGGACGAGGGCGACGACGAGGGGCGCCGGACGCGGCCGGCCGCCCGATGCCGCGCTCACCCGCCGCTCACCCCTCCGCCTCGGTCAGCGCGGGCGTCAGCCCGGACCACGGGTTGGGCGGTTCGCCCGTCACCGGGCCGCACACCGCCGCGCCGCGCTCGCGCGCGGTGCGCACGGCCAGCGGCACCAGCGGCGGGGGCACCCCGTAGACGAGGTGGCACAGCCGTTCGGGCGGATGCCGGGCGGTCCACCGCGGGCGGCTGAACGCCGACACGTACGCCGACCACGGCCCTTCGAAGGTGACCGTCAGGTCGGCGAGCCGCGCGTAACCGGGCGCCGGATGGACGCCCGGGTTGAGGACGACCGTCGACGCCCCGAGCCGGCGCAGGGAGCGCACCAGACGGCGGCAGTCCGGCAATCCGTACGGCGCCGCGGTCACCTGGTCGAGGAAGCAGCCGTCCGCGCCGTACCAGTCCCGGTGCCGGCGCAGGTCGGCGGTGACCCGCGCCGGGTCGCGCGCGCCGTAGTCGGTGTCGACGTAGCCGAGCAGCCGGGCTCCCGCCGCGCGCAGCGCCCGCGCCGCGGCGACGAACGCCGGATCGGGGGCGTCACCGGGACCGTTCGCCGGGTTGAGGACGACGCCGTAGGTGCGCGCCGCCCGCGCGACGAGACGCTGCCAGGCGGCGGGGTCCTCCGCCGGATGAACGTAGAGCGGAACCAGCAGGCTCACCGCGCCGGCACCTCTTCCGGACCGCGCGGCCGTGCGCCCGCCGCCGTCCACAGCGCCGCCACGGAACCGTCGAGGGAGTGCGCCGGCCGCCAGCCGAGGGCGTCCCGCGCGGCGGTGATGTCCGAGCACTGCCACGACACCTGCGCGGAGCGCGCCGACCCGCCCCCGCCCGCCTCCACGATCCGGCCCCGGAAGCCCGCCACCTCGGCCAGTCTGCGCACCAGTTCCCGCACCGCCACCGCCTCGCCGCCCCCGATGTTCAGGACCGGCGGAAGCGGCCCCGCCACGGTCGCCGCCAGCCGCGCCGCCCGCGCCACGTCGCGTACGTCCACGAAGTCGCGGTGCGCCGACAGGTCACCGAGCCGCACCGTCGCGTCCGGGTCGCGCCCGGCGCGCGCGAGCAGGGCGGTGACCCGGCCCGGCAGCCCGGTGGACGGCGCGCCCGGACCCACCGGATTGCCCACCCTCAGCACCACCGCGTCCAGCCCCGACGTGGTCACCGCCACCGTGCCCGCCAGCTTCGTGGCCCCGTAGGGGCCCGCCGGGCTGGTCGCCGCCGCCTCCGTGACCGGCCGGCCGGGCACACCGGGCCCGTACTCGGCGGCCGAGCCCAGATGCACCAGCCGGGCCGCGGGCGCCGCCTCCCGCAGCGCCGCGCACAGCACGGCCGGGCCGCGCGCGTTGACCTCCGCGAGGGTGACGGCGTCCCCGCCGGTCGCGCCCGCGCAGTTGACGACGGCGTCGGGCGCGGCCGCGGCCAGCGCCTTCGCCAGGTCGTGCGGGCGGTCGGCCGCGAGGTCGACGGGGACGTCGGCGCCCGGGGAGCGGCCGCCGACCAGCAGCCGGGTGCCCGGCAGGCCGCGCAGCCGCTCCGTGATGTGGCCGCCGAGATAGCCGGTGGCGCCGAGAACGAGGATGCGCATCGGTGGTTCAGGCTCCCTTGAGCAGCAGCGACTTGCGGCTGGTGAACTCCGCGTTGGCCCGGTCGTAGTCGTCGGGGCGGCCGATGTCCAGCCAGTAGCCGTCGAAGTCGTAGGCGTACGGCGGCCGTCCGGCGGCCAGCAGGTCCACCACCAGCTCGTCGAAGCCGAGCGGCAGCCCCGGGGTGTAGCCGTCGAGGGCGCCCCGCGAGACGCCGTAGACCCCCATGGACACCCGGTAGTCGATGCTGGGCTTCTCCGTGAAGGCGACGACCCGGCTCGCGTCCGTCGTCAGCACCCCGAAGTCGATGTGCACCTTGCGGGCGTACGTGGCGATGGTCAGGGGCGCGCCCGACGCCTCGTGCCGGCGCAGCACGTCGGCGTAGTCCAGGTCGGTGAGCACGTCGCCGTTCATGACCAGGAAGTGCTCCGGCAGCCGCTCCCGGAGGGTCAGCAGCGGGCCCATGGTGCCCAGCGGGCTCTCCTCGACGGCGTAGTCGATGTTCATGCCCCACTGCGCGCCGTCGCCGACGTAGGCGCGGATGATCTGGCCGAGGTGGCCTATGGCGATGGTGCAGTGGGAGAAGCCGGCGGTGGACAGCTGGCGCAGCACGATGTCGAGGATGGCGTGCTGGTCGCCGATGGGGACGAGCGGCTTGGGCAGCGCGGTGGTGTAGGGCCGCAGCCGGACACCCTTTCCTCCGGCCAGGATCACTGCGTGCATGGCATACCTCCTGCGGTACGTGCCGGTCGGTCAGATGTTGTAGATGCCGGTCTTGTAGCGGGCCAGGTTGGCCGGCTGGGTGAACCACTCCGCGGTCCGCGCGAGCCCTTCCTCGAGGGTGTGGCGGGGCCGCCAGCCGGTCGCCGCCGTGAGCCGGGACGCGTCCGCGACGAGCCGCATCACCTCCGAGGCGGCGGGCCGCAGCCGCTCGGGGTCCTCGCGCACGTCGAGCGGCGCGTCCATGACCTTGCCGATCAGCGCGACCAGGTCCCCGACCGAGATCTCCCCGCCGGTCCCGGCGTTGAGGGTGCGGCCCACGACCCGCTCCGCCGGTGCGGTGCCCACCGCGAGGAACGCCCGCGCGGTGTCCTCGACGAAGGTGAAGTCCCGGGTGGGCCGCAGGTCGCCGAGGGTGAGGACGCGTTGCCCGGCCGCCACCTGGCCGATCACGGTGGGGATCACCGCGCGCATCGACTGGCGCGGCCCGAACGTGTTGAACGGCCGCAGGGTCACCACGGGCGTGCCGAAACTGGCGTGGTAGCTGTCGGCCAGCCGGTCGCCCCCGGCCTTCGAGGCGGCGTACGGCGACTGCGTGTTGATCGGGTGGTCCTCGGTGATGGGGACGGTCTGCGCGGTGCCGTACGTCTCGCTGGTCGAGGTGTGCACCAGGCGCGGCGTGCCCAGGGTCCGCACCGCCTCCAGCACGTTCAGCGTGCCGGTGACGTTGGTGTCCACGTAACTGTGCGGCGCCTGGTAGGAGTACGGGATCGCGATGAGCGCGGCGAGGTGGTAGGCGCAGTCGGCGCCGTCGAGCAGGGCGCGCACCGAACCGGGGTCGCGGACGTCGCCGAGGACGATCTCCACGTGGTCGAGGACGTCGGGGGACAGGGTCTCCAGCCAGCCGTAGGAGGAGAACGAGTTGTACTGGGCCATGGCCCGGACGCGGTGGCCGGAGGCGACGAGCGCCTCGGTGAGATGCGAGCCGATGAAGCCGTCGGCTCCGGTGACGGCGGCGAGCGGTGCGGAGGTCAACTCTCGGGTTCCTTTCGTCGGGTGAGATCAGGACAGGCGGAGGGGCGGGGGAGGAGCGGGCCCGTTGCCGGGGAGCGGTGCCGGACGGTCAGGCGTGCGGGGAGGGCCGGCCCAGCAGCCGGATCGCACACGCCGCGAGGCCGAGCGCGACCGGCCCGCAGGCCAGGGGCAGCACGGCCGGCCCCGGCGGCAGGTCCAGCCAGGCGACCGCACCGGCCGTGGCGGCGGCGGCCAGACAGAGCGCGGCCGGCGGCCAGGCCACCCCGAACGCCTGCAGCAGCAGGGCCGTCCACAGCGCCGCCGCGAGCAGCGGCAGCGTGACCGGGCCGGCGCCGGTGAGCAGGCCCGCCGGGGCCACCAACAGGAGGTAGGCGGACAGGCACAGACCCAGCACGCCGGCCGAGCGCAGCAGGAACCCCCCGGGTGTCGCGCTGGCCCGCAGCGCGGCGACCGACCAGCCGCGGTAGCGGTACAGCAGCCACTCGGCCGGACCCATGCTCAGCGTCAGCGCGATCACCGCGTACGGATGGCGCCGGCCCTCCAGCAGCACGAGCACCGCCGCGGCCAGCCCGAACAGACCGTAGGGAAGGGACGCCCGCAGGGGCGGCACGGACCCGTCCGCGGCGGCCGGGACCGCGAGGCCCGCCCACAGCACCCGCGCGGTCACCGCGAGCGTGGCCAGCAGCGCCAGCAGCGGCAGGCCCGCGCGCAGCACCGGGCCGGGCTCCCACCACGGCAGCATCGCCGCTCCGGCGATCAGCGGACTCAGCGCGGCCAGCAGCAGCCGCTCCCGCGCCAGCACCAGCAGCACCCCCGCGGCCGCCAGGTACAGCGACTGCACGGCGGCGACCGCGGCGCCGGCGGCCACCGTGCCCGGGTCGCCGCCGGCGGGCAGCACGGCCAGGCCGGTGGCGACCGCCGCGCCCGTCAGGGACCCGGTCAGCAGGGTGCCGCAGGCCTCCCGGCGCCCCGCCACCAGCCGCAGGTGCGCGCGGTGCCCCAGCGCCTGCCCCCATGCCCAGGACACGACACCGGCCACGATCAGGACGGGGGCGTGCCGGTCGACCCGCCACAGCGGGGCGGTCAGCAGATAGGCCAGCGCGGGCAGCGCGAACAGCACCCCGCGCAGCAGACAGCGCACGGTGTCGGGCCGCCACGGATCGGGTGCGGCGGGTGGCTCCGGGAACGTGCGGGGGACCCGCGCGTAGAGCGCGGACGCCAGCGAGAACAGGTTCGGATGGCCGTACCGCTCCTTGATCACGGAGGCGGACAGGCCCTCCGCCTCCAGCAGCGCGGCCACCTCGTACGGATGGACGGCGGGGCCGATCCGGTCGGCGAGTTCGGCGGCGAGCTCACTCACCGCCTTCTCGTCGGGACCGGTGCGGGGCAGCCGGATCGCGAGCGTCGTCTCGTCCAGCGCCCAGCGGGGGCGGCGGCGCGGCGGACGCGGCGGGTTCTGTGACTGCGGCGGGTCCTGGGGGTGGGGCGACTCTTGGGGGTGCGGCCGGCCCTGCGGGTGCGAAGGGCGCGCTGGGTTCGTCCGGTCCCGCGGGCGCGGCGGGCGTGGCTCGGCCAGCCGCAGCGCCAGCGTGTCCCGCTCGGCGCCGCCGGGTTCCAGGGACATGGGCCCGCTCATCCGGTGAGGCTCTCCGTGCCGGTGACCGCCGCGGCGGACAGGACGACGCCGGCGGGCAACGCCTCGCCGACCGTGGACAGTTCGTGGTAGATCGCGCGGAAGGTGTCGATGGTCTGGCGGAGGGTGAACTGCTCGATCACCCGCAGTCGGGCGGCCTCGCCCATCGCCCGCCGCCGCACGGGATCGCCCAGCAGCTCCAGCGCGGCGGCGGCCATCGCGGCCGGATCGCGCGGCGGCACCACGAGACCGGTGTCCCCGACGGCCTCCCGCACCCCGCCCACGTCCGTGGACACCGTGGCCCGCCCGCACGACATGGCCTCGATCAGCGTGAACGGGAAGCCCTCGCTGATGCTCGACAGCATCACCACGTTCCCCGCCGCGTAGGCGTCCCGTATGTCGTCGACGCGCCCCTCGAACGTCACCGCGCCGGCCTGTCCCAGCTCGGCGGCCAGGGCCTCGCACCGCTCCCGGTAGCCCTCCCCGCCGCGCGGGGTGCCGCCGAACAGCCGCAGCCGCACCTCGGGCAGCCGCTCCCGCACCAGCGCGAAGGCGCGGATCAGGGTCTCCAGGTCCTTGATCGGGTCGACCCGCCCGGCCCAGCTGAGGGTGAGCCGCTCCGGTTCGGGGCCGGCCGGCGGGAACGCCGCGGGGTCGACGCCGTTGTAGACCGTGCGGATCGACGCCGGATCGGCGCCGCCCTGCTCCTCCCACAGCCGGTTGTAGCGGTTGCCGGGCGTGATCAGCGCCGCCCGACGGTAGGTCTCCTCCGCCAGCAGCCGGAAGAACCCCAGGAGCACCGCCTTGACCGGCCAGCGGTACGGCGCCGTGCGGTAGCCGAGGTACCGCTCGCGCAGGTAGACGCCGTGCTCGGTCAGCAGCAGCGGAACCCCGTGCCGCTCCAGCGCCGCCAGCCCCGGCAGGACGGCGACACCCCCGCTGACGGCGTGCGCCACCCCCGTCTCGGGCGGCGGCGCGGCCAGCGGGCGCAGGGCGTGTTCCAGCAGGCCGGTCGCGGTGACCGCGTCGTGCAGCGTCGGCCGCGCCTCGCGCACCGTGAGCCCGGGGCGCGTCCATACGGCGGTCAGGGCGGCGATCGCCGCGTCGCCCCGCAGGAAGGGGCTGAGCAGGCCGTCCGCGGCGGCCCGCGCCAGGGCGTACAGGGCGGGCGCGAAGCCTTCTTCGGCGGTCGCGTCCACCAGCGCGGTCAGGAAGCGCTCGTAGGCGTCGGCCAGCTGCCTGCGGGAGCGGCCGCGCGGGGCCCGCCCCGGCGGTGCGGGCCCCCACATCGGCACCGACCGCACACCGGAGACATGGGACGGCAGGTCCCACACGACCGGCTCCCGCCCGGTGCCGGTGACGGCGATGACGTCGAAGTCGACGTCCGGCATCCCGGTGACGAGCTGGTCGCACCAGACGCTCACACCGCCGTGGCTGTGCGGGTAGGTGCCTTCGGTGAGGAGGGTGACGCGCGGGGCGCCGGAGCGTCGCGCGCCGTGGTCAACGTGCATCGGTGTGCTCCACGGCCGAGGTGTGGGGTGGTGGTGCCGGTCCCGGCCGCGACGGGGCGGCCGGGACTCGCTGCCGTACGCCGGTCAGCCCCCGGCGCGGGGGGTGACCGGCTCGGCCACGCCCACGGGGACGCGGGTGCCGGGCGCCGGCGCGGTGCCGTCGGCGTCGGCGGCCGGGCCGCCGGCCGAGGAGGTGGTCCCGGCCGCGGCCGGGGCGGCGGACGCCGGCAGCGTCAGGGTCAGCGGCGCTCCCGCGGACGCCGTCCACCCGGACCGCTCACCCGCGTACGCCTCGCCGAAGGCGGCGCCGGCCCGCGTGGTGCCCTCGGGCATGGTCGCCGGAACGGCCACGCCGTCCGGGCTCTCGACGGTCACGGTGTCGCCGACGCGGTAGGCGGTCACCCGGCCGTCCCGCACCGCGGCCCGCCAGGCGGTGCGCCGCTGGAGCTCCGCGCCGATGTCCTTCATCCGCGGATTGATCACGGGGGTGTTGTCGGCGAACAGCGCGTCGTAGCTGTCGAGTACGCCGTCCAGCACGGGGTAGGCGATCCGGTCCTCGGCCAGGTTCGACTGGTGGATGAAGTGCGGCCTGGGGTCGTTGGCGAGGACGTGGCCGAGCGCGATCCGCCGCTCCACCGGCACGATGTGCTCCTGGTAGCCGGTGGCCGGGTCGAGCGGGGCGGGCAGGCAGGTGGTGGTGGCCGGGTTGTCCTCGCAGATGCCGCTGCCTCCCTGCGCGCGGCTGGTGTAGATCCAGTTGTACTCGTCGACCTGGTCGGCGGCCCGTCCCGCGTTGTAGAAGACGTTCATCGGGTAGCGGGGCACCGTCGTGGCGGGCCCGACGTGCCGCTGGCCGGGCTCGCGGGAGTTGTCGGACGCCAGCCAGGTGACCTTGTTGTCGGCCAGGGCGAGCGCCAGGTTGGGGTTGTCGGCGCTCTGCTGGGGCAGCACCCGCAGCCCGGAGTGCTCGCCGGTGACCAGTTCGCCGTCGTCCAGGGGGAGTCCGGCGCGCAGTCCCCACGCCCGGTTCGCGGCGATCTCGTCGGAGACGTCCTCGCGGCTGACCCACTTGGTGCTGCCGTCCGGGTTCGTGGCGCACCGCCACGGCACCACCGAGGTGTCCTGCTCGCACCCCAGGAAGGCGTGCGTGTAGGTGTGGTTGATCCAGCGGAACTCCGCCCGCTCGGCGATCAGCCGGTCGGCCAGCGGGTCGGCGCCGTTGTTGTCCTGCCGGTGGTCGGCGCTGCCGGCGCCGTTGTAGGCGAAGTCGAGGGTGAAGTCCCGCTCGCGCTGCCAGGCCACGGCGTGGTCGACGTCCTGCGGGGTCATCCGGATCGGGTCGGGGGTGGCGTCGGGGTCTGTGCAGTCCACGTCGCCGGGCGTGCAGTTGAGCGCGGAGTTCCAGCGGTCGTCCGCCGCGAAGACGTCGTCGACGTGCACGGCGAAGTAGTTGCGGGAGGAGCCCAGGCGCACCCCGCCGGTCATCCACTCGACGATGCCGCGGGCCAGCAGCCGGAACTGCTGCTGGTGACGGTTGTAGACGAAGGTGACGACGAGTTCGCGGCGCCCGTCGTGCCGGTACTCGCCGACCAGCGAGCCCCGCTTGGGCGTTCCCGGGATCGCCGCCTCGACGTACGGCGTGAAGTCGGCACCGGCCACCGGGGTCGACAGATAGGCATAACTTTCGCCCACGGTGGGGGAGTTGTCCTCGAACGGCACCGGGCCGTCGAGGTAGCCGAAGGGCCCGGAACGGCCGGCCGCGGTCACCTGGGCACGCACCCCGTCGACGCTGCCCGAGTAGCCGCCGTGGACGGGGTACTGGAGTCCGGCCTCGGGGCGGGCGTACGTGTACGCGTCGACCTGCGGGATGCCGTATGCCTTCTCGTAGGCCACGAGCGCGGCCATCTCGGCGGAGCCCGCCGGGAACGGGTTGTCGTTGGGCAGGACGACCGCCTGGAACCTGGCCCGGTCCCGGCCGTCCACCGTGTCCGCGAGATAACCGGCGTCGATCACGGGACGGTCGGAGCGCGTGAGGTCGATCTCCGTGTACGGCGTGCCCGCGGCGTCCAGTTCGGCCGCGATGGCGTCGGTGGCCGGGCCGCCGTCGCTCACCACGAGCACCCGCAGGTCGATCCGGGGCGCCGGGGCGTCGGCGTGCGCCGCCGAGGTCGGTATGCCGAGGGCGGCGATGAGCGCGCCCGTCGTGAGCAGGGTGGTGCGTATGGTCCGCTTCATGCGGTGCTGTCCCCTCCCAGGGCAGGGGTGAGCACGGCTCCGCGGAGCGGACCCACCCCCTTGCGTGACGCCGGTTTCCCCCTCGAAGACCGGTCGTCGACGCATCCGTCGCGTCAAATAGTGAGGCGTGTGTGGAACTTTTGTGCTCCCGCTGCGAAACCTGACGGAAAAACGCAGGTGTCCGGGCGGCGACGGCGCGGCCCGGACCGCGGGTGCGGGGGCGCTCCGAGGCCGCCGCCCGGTCGCCGTGCGGGGGCTGCCGTGCAGGTGGGGGCGGGAACGCGGGCGCCGGCGGGCCCTCGGGGCCCGCCGGCGAGGCGGTGGTCACCGTGCGCGGTCCGCCGGGCGGCGATGGACCGGTTTCAGGTCACCGGCCACCGGGCGCCAGGACCGTCAGGAGCAGAGCACGCGCGTCTCGGGCGTGTAGACGGGGCCGCCGCTGGTGCTCGTGCTGTCGCTGAACTCGGCGTAGTAGTACGAGTAGAAGCCGATGTTGCCGTTGCAGCCGGAGTCGGGGGCGATCTGCAGCGTCAGCGTCACGGTCCGGCTCTGGCCGGGGGCGATGGGGGCGCCGTAGTTGGCGCCGAGGTTGGCGGGGCCGGTGCCGGAACAGGGGGTGCTGCCGGAGGCCGTGGCGAGGGAGCAGCCGGTGAAGGAGTACTTCAGGTCGGGCCGCTGGGTGGTCAGCCAGGTCGGCTCGATCGTCTGGTAGACGAACCAGATGTCGTACGTCTTGTTGTTCGTCAGCGTCATCGTCACGTTCACCGTGCCACCGGGCGTGGTCGTGGCGGCGTCGGTGGTGAACTTCAGGTCGGCGGGGCCCGGTTCGGCGGCGCTCGCGGTCGGGGCCAGGCCGAACACGGCGAGGACGAGGGCGAGGACGGCGGTGAGACCGAGGCGTCTCATCAAGGGTGATCGCATGGCCCGGGAGGCTAGGCGCGTGGCCCGCCCGCCGTCTGCCCCTCGGCGGCGCCCCTGAGCGACCACGACCGAAAGTGTGTCTTCTGTGTGCGAGACGCGGACGAAGTGTGGTGACCGGCCGGGGCCGTATACGCGCACCCCGCGGCCGGTGCGGCGCGCGACTCCGGCGGCGGGGCCGTGCCCGGCGGCCCGGAACGCGCCGGCGGCACTATTGGCGCGTACCGATCGAACCGCCTCCACGGGCGGACCGTCCGGCCCCCGGTGGCCATACTGGTCTGGACCAACCTCTTGCCCTGGCCCCTCCGCCGACGCAAGCTCCCCTCATGGAGCTGGAGTTGCGGCATCTCAGGACGGTCCGTGCCATCGCCGAGGCAGGCAGTCTCACCCGGGCGGCGACCGCGCTCGGGCTCGCCCAGCCCGCGCTGAGTGCCCAGCTCAAACGGATCGAGAGAGCCCTCGGCGGCGAGCTGTTCGAGCGCGGGCGGCACGGCGTACGCGCCACGGCGCTCGGCGAACTCGTCCTCGAACGGACCCGCGTGGTGCTGCCCGCCGTGACCGAACTCCAGCAGGAGGCGGCCCGGTTCGCCCGCGCCCCGCGCACCACCACCGCGCTGCGGCTGGGCGGCACCCACGGTCCGCTGCTCGGCGCCCTGGTCGACCGGCTCGCGGACGCGCTGCCGGACGCCCGCGTCACGACCCGCGCCTCCTGGTCGGAGCGGCGCCTGGCGGATCTGCTCGCCGAGGGCCGGCTGGACTTCGCCCTCGCCGGAACCTGCGGATCCGCCGCCCCGCCGGGCGCCGAGAACCTGGTCTGGCGCGAGATCGCCGAGGACCCGGTCTTCGTGATGCTCCCCGACGGACACCCCCTCGCCGCCGCACGCGAGGCCGAACTCGCCGACCTGGCGAACGAGGAGTGGGCCTGCGTGCCCGGCGACGGCTGCTTCGGCGACTGCTTCACCGCCGCCTGCGCCCGCGCCGGCTTCACGCCGCGCCGCATGTACGAGACGGACACCTCGTCCCTGGTGCACCTGGTGCAGGTGGGCCGGGCGATCGGCCTGTGCCGGGCCACCTTCCCGGCCACTCCGGGCATCGTCACCCGGCCGCTCGGCGGTACGCCGCTGGCCTGGCGGCATCTGCTCGGCTGGCACGCGGTGACGCAGCGCGCCGACACCGCCGCGACCGTCCTCGCGCAGGCGCGCGTGGCCCACGCGCGCGTGGCGGCACGCAGCGACAGCTACACCCGGTGGCTCGCCACGCACGGGGCTCCGTAGCGAGCGACGGGGGCTGTGGGGCGGGCCGGTCTCGTCACGGCGGTGCGCGGCCCCGCAGGACGCGCGGCCTCGTCACGGCGGCGGCCCCCACCTGCCGCACGCCGGCTTCCATAACGCGGGGGAGGGGGCCAACCGACAGCTTCTGCCGGGGCGTTGTCCCTCCCTACGGTTTCGGCACCTCCCCACCGAGCGAGAACCGAACCGAGGAGACCCCATGCTCCAGCGACCACACCGCGCCAGAGGCGTGGGTGCCGCCGTGGTGGCGACGGCCGCCCTGCTCGTGGCCGGGCTCAGCGGCTCCGCGAGCGCCGGGCAGGCCGCCGCCCCCACCCCACCGGCCGCTTCCGCCGCCGGGGCGGTGACGTCGGCCACCGATCCCGCCACGGCCTCCGCCGCGCGGACCCTGCGCACCGACGCCGCCCCGCCCGCCCTGCTCCGCGCCATGGCCCGCGACCTCGGCCTGGACCGGCGGCAGGCGCAGCGGCGTCTCGTGCACGAGGCGGAGGCCGGCGCGACCGCGGGCCGGCTGCGCGCCGCGCTCGGCGGTGACTTCGCGGGCGCCTGGGTGCGCGGCGCCGAGTCGCGCACGCTCACCGTGGCGACGACGGACGCCGGCGACATCGGCGCCATCGAGGCGCTGGGCGCGCACGCCGCGGTCGTACGCCACTCCCTCGCCACGCTCGACGCGGCCAAGGCCCGCCTGGACCGGGCTGCGGAACGGCGCGGGACCACCGACGCGCCGGTCTGGTACGTCGACGTCCGCACCAACAGGCTCGTCGTGGAGGCGGTACGCCCCTCCGCGGCCCGCGCCCTCCTGGACGCGGCCGGTGTCGATGGCTCCCTCGCCCGGATCGAGCGGACCACCGACCGGCCCCGCGCGCTGTACGACCTGCGCGGCGGCGAGGCCTACTACATCAACAACAGCGGGCGCTGCTCGATCGGCTTCCCCGTCACCCGCGGCACCCAGCAGGGCTTCGCGACCGCCGGCCACTGCGGCCGGACCGGCGCGAGCACCAGCGGCCACAACCGGGTGGCACAGGGAACCTTCCAGGGCTCCGTCTTCCCCGGCCGCGACATGGCCTGGGTGGCCACCAACTCCCAGTGGACCGCCACCCCCTACGTCAAGGGCGCGGGCGGGCAGAACGTCCAGGTCACCGGGTCCACGCAGGTGCCGGTCGGCGCGTCCGTGTGCCGCTCGGGCTCCACCACCGGCTGGCACTGCGGCACCGTCCAGCAGCACAACACCAGCGTCACCTACCCCGAGGGCACCATCACCGGCGTCACCCGCACCTCGGTCTGTGCCGAGCCCGGCGACTCGGGCGGCTCCTACCTCTCCGGCAGCCAGGCCCAGGGCGTCACCTCGGGCGGCTCGGGGAACTGCGCCAGTGGCGGCACGACGTTCTTCCAGCCGATCAACCCGCTGCTCCAGAACTACGGCCTGACCCTCAAGACGACGACGGATCCCGGCGACCCCGGCGACCCGGGCGATCCGGGTGACCCCGGCGGCACCTGGACGCCCGGCACCGTCTACCAGCCCGGAGACACCGTCACCTACGGCGGCGCCACCTACCGCTGCCTCCAGGCACACCAGGCCCAGCCGGGCTGGGAACCGCCGAACGTCCCGGCCCTGTGGCAGCGGCCGGCCAGCTGACGGACACCTGAACGGCAGCCGCCACCGGGAGTCCGACTCAGAGCGTACGGTCGTACACTTCGAGTGTACGATCGTACGCATGCCCATGGACCACTTCGCGGACGACCCGCGCACCAACCTGGAGCGCATGCTCGCCGGGGACCTCTACATCGCTGACGACCCCGAGATCGCCCGCCGCCAGCAGCACGCGGTGCGCCTGGCCGCCCGCTACCAGGCCGCCTACGCCGAGGACGCCGACGCCGCCCGCCCGCTCCTCGCCGAACTGCTCGGCTCCCTGGGCGAGGAGGCGCACGTACGGCCGCCGCTGTACGTCGACTACGGCAGCAACATCACCATCGGCGCCCGGACCTTCGTCAACTACCACCTCACCGCGCTGGACGTCGCGGCCATCACCATCGGCGAGGACTGCCAGATCGGCCCGAACGTCCGGCTGCTCACCCCGACCCACCCCCTGGAGCCGCAGCCGCGCCGGGACAAGCTGGAGGCCGCGCGGCCGATCACCATCGGCGACAACGTCTGGCTGGGCGGGGGAGTGATCGTGTGCCCCGGAGTGACCATCGGCGACAACGCGGTCATCGGCGCGGGCGCCGTCGTCACCAAGGACGTGCCCGCGAACGTCCTCGCGCTCGGCAACCCGGCCCGGCCGGTCCGCGAGCTGTGAGGGTGCCGCCATGGCCACCGGACACACCGACCCGCGGCGCCGAGAACGCATCCTCGCCGCCACCCTCGACCTCATCGCCGACGAGGGCGTCGCCGGGGTCTCCCATCGCAAGATCGCCGCGCGGGCCGGTGTGCCCCTGGGGTCGATGACCTACCACTTCAGCGGCATCGACGACCTGCTCCGCGAGGCGTTCCGTCACTTCACCGACCACATCGTCGCCCTGTTCGACGCGCACCTCGCACCGCCGGCCGACCGCGACCAGGCCCGAGCGGCGGTCGCCGACCTCGTCCACGAGCTGTCCGAGGGAAGCAAGCGCGACCTGGTCCTCACCCAGGAGCTGTACACCCTCGCCGCGCGCAGGCCCGCGTACCGGGAACTCACTCAGGAGTGGATGGCGCGCAGCCGCGCCCATCTGGAGAAGCACTTCGACCCCGGCACGGCCCGCCAGCTGGACGCCCTCATCGAGGGCCTGACCCTGCACCGCGCCCTGTCCCCGGCACCCCACGACCGCGCTCTGACACTGGAGGCGGTCACCCGCGTCACCACGGCCGGCGGACGGGATCGTTAGCCCCCGCCCGGAGGCAACTCCGCGGCGGGGCACGGCACTTCGCCGGCGCGGCGGCGCGGGCGAGCCGGGCGACACGTCCGCGCCCGCCGCACCCGGTGGACCGGTGACGGGCCCCGCTGGGCTAGGCTCTCTGAGCATGTCGCATCCTGACGATCTGCTTCTCGGCATCGCCGAGGAGGTCGAGTCGCAGCACAGCAGTCGGATGTCCCTCACCGTGGTGGTCCCCGGAGCCGTCATCACAGGACGACTGGCGCCCGAGGCCCTGTGGAAGCAGCGCGTGGCAGAGGTGCTGCGGGACTCGGCGGATCTGCACCACTTCGCGGGCCTGTTCGCCGTCCCCCAGGACGGTGACGCCGCGTCTGCGCGCTCCGGCCGCCCCACCCACCTCCACTTCCATCTCGCCCGGATCCTCCAGGGGAGCGTCGGCATCCCGGACACGGGCGGCATGTACCGCGTCGCCCTCGAGGACGTCAGCGCCTGGACCATCGGGGACATCCGCTACTCCGATCAGTGAGGCACGGCGGCGCGCGCCGCCCGCCGGGCCTCGACGGAACGACGCATGACCGGCTTCGAATGTTTCGATGTGAGTGGCGAGCGTTGCGCGCAAACTAATGAACCGGAGGGCCTCCGTCAACCGGCACCGTGCCATCAAATCGAGCCATGTCGCGGAACTCCACCGTCGCGACGTCGAATTGTTTCGGGCGACACCCGCGGTGATCGCCAACGAACTTTCGGTGGACTTTCGGAAACAGATGCATTGACCGGCGTTCCGCGACGGGCCCATACTCTCCAGCGATCGAGCCCTCCCACACCGGTTCCACCGCGCCGCCCCCGGCGCGGGCCTTCCCTCAGGCAGCCCTGGCCGCGCCGTCCCCACCCGATCCCGCCGAGCCGCGCGGGACGTGCGGACGCGGTCCGGCCTGCCCGCGAGCCTCACCAGGAGGAAGCAATGGACAACCCTCTCGACCGCCCCATGAGCCGCAGGGGATTCATCGGCACGGCCGGCGCCCTGACGGTGGCCGCCACCGCGTCCGGTCTGCTGGTGCCCGCCACCGCCCACGCGGACACGACGATCACCACCAACCAGACCGGCACGCACAACGGGTTCTACTACTCGTTCTGGACCGACGGCGGCGGATCGGTCTCCATGACCCTGTCCTCCGGGGGCAGCTACCGCAGCAACTGGACCAACTGCGGCAACTGGGTCGGCGGCAAGGGCTGGAGCAACGGCGGACGCCGGACCGTGCGCTACTCGGGCAGCTTCTACCCGTCCGGCAACGGCTACCTGACGCTCTACGGCTGGACCTCGAACCCCCTCGTCGAGTACTACATCGTCGACAACTGGGGCACCTACCGGCCCACCGGCACGTACAAGGGCACCGTCACCAGCGACGGCGGCACGTACGACATCTACCAGACCACGCGGTACAACGCCCCGTCCGTGGAAGGCACCAAGACCTTCAACCAGTACTGGAGCGTCCGGCAGCAGAAGCGGACCGGCGGGACCATCACCACCGGCAACCACTTCGACGCGTGGGCCCGCGCCGGCATGCGGCTGGGCAGCTTCAACTACTACATGATCCTCGCCACCGAGGGCTACCAGAGCAGCGGCAGCTCCAGCATCACGGTGAGCGGGTGAAGCGGGTGAAGCGGGTGACGTCGGTCAAGCGGGTGAAACCGGTGAGCCTCCGGCGCATCGCGCCCCGGTCCCTGGCCGTGGGGCTGGCCGTCGCCGCGACGGCCGCGGCGGGCGCCGTCCCGGCCGGCGCGGCAGCGGCCCCGCAGCGGGCCGCCGCCTGCACCGGGTACGTCGCCCTCACCTTCGACGACGGCCCGTCCGCCACCCACACCCCGGCCCTGCTGACCGCGCTCAGGCAGAACGGGCTGCGCGCGACCATGTTCAACCAGGGCCAGTACGCCGCCGCCAACCCGGCCCAGGTCCGGGCCCAGGTCAGCGCCGGCATGTGGGTCGGCAACCACAGCTACACCCACCCGCACCTGACCCAGCTCGGCCAGGCGCAGATCGACTCCGAGATCTCCCGGACCCAGCAGGCCATCGCGAACGCGGGCGGCGGCACCCCGACGCTGTTCCGCCCGCCGTACGGTGAGACCAACACGACCGTGCGGACCGTCGCCGCGAAGTACGGCCTCACCCAGGTCATCTGGGACGTCGACTCGCAGGACTGGAACGGCGCAAGCACCGACGCGATCGTCCAGGCCGCCGGCCGGCTGACCAACGGGCAGATCATGCTCATGCACGAATGGTCGGCGAACACGCTCGCCGCGATCCCGCGCATCGCGCGGACCCTCGCGGGCAAGGGCCTGTGCGCCGGCCGGATCTCCCCGCAGACCGGCCGCGCCGTGGCCCCCTGACGGGGCCGGCGGCCGGCCGGGCCGCACCGGGTGTCACCGGGGGACCCACGCGAACGACGGGTCCCCCGGTGACGCCGTCTCAGCGCCGCTCGGCCAGGTCACGCTCGGCGGGCAGCGACACCGCGCCCCGCGCGGACGGCTCGGCGGAGCGCGCCGCCGGCGCGGCCGCCGGCTTCTTCCCGCAGAACGCGGCCTCCAGCGTGCCGCCGAGCACCGTGTTCACCTCGCCGCGGTTGGAGGTGTTCGCCATCGCGGACAGGCTGCGGCTGCCGTCACGCGTGGAGAACGCGTACGTGTAGTAGCCCTGCACGGTGCCGGTGTGCCCGTACACCTGGGTGCCGCACGACAGGTCGTAACGGCGCAGACCGAGTCCGTAGAAGCGGGTGTTGGTGGTGTCGGTCGGCGTCACCGTCGTCATGGCCTCCAGCGTGGCCGGGGACAGCAGCCGGCCGCGCATCAGCGCGCTGGTGAAGGTGTTCAGATCGGCCGGGCTGGAGATGACCGCCCCGGCGGACTGCGCCCAGGACACCGTCTGCTCGGTGGAGTCCACGAGCGGCGCGCCCGCCTCGTCGGGGTGCAGATAGCCACGCGCGTGCGTGCCCCGGATGCGCGTCTCGGGGTGCACGTAGGACGTCTGCCGCAGCATCAGCGGCTTGATGATGCGCTGCTGGTAGGCATCGGCGACCGGACGGCCCGTCAGCTTCTCGATGAGCATGCCGACGACGACGAAGTTGGTGTTCGAGTACTTGTAGGCGACGCCGGGCTCGGTGGTGCGGGGCTCCGCCAGGGACAGGCCCACCAGCTCCTGGTAGCTGAACACCCGGTTGCGCACGGCCTCGAAGCCGGGCACCGTCTGGCTGAACATGGCGTTCGTGTAGTCGGCCAGGCCGCTGCGGTGGGTGAGCAGGTGGCGGACCGTGATGCGGTCGTCGGGCAGCAGCCCCGGCAGGTACCGGTTGACCGGCGCGTCCAGCTCCAGCTTGCCCTCTTCCACCAGCTGGAGCAGCACGACCGAGGAGAACGTCTTGCTGACACTGCCGATCCGGAACCGCGCGCCGATCTCCATGGGCGCCTTCGAGACCCGGTCGCGGACGCCGACGGTACGGCTCTGGACCCCTTCCGGCCCGGCGAACCGCGCCATGGCGCCCGGCGCGCCCTTGGCCATCGCCGCGTTCAGCGCGGTGACCACTCCCTCCATGTCGGGCGCGGGAGCGGCCGGCGCGGCGGCCTTCGCGGGGACGGTGCGGGGCGCGGAGGGTGCGGCCGACGCGCTGGCGAGCGGCGCGAGTCCCCCGGTGAGTGCTGCGATCACGGTGACGCTCACAGCCATGCGTCGGTGCGGCGACAAGGACACGATGATTCCTCGATCTCTCGGTCGACGGGTACGGGCGCACGGCGGTGGTCGGCCGCCGGGCCCATGGATCATGAGTGCGGGACACCGCCCACGGTTCCCGACACGCGGGGCGAGTTGGGCCGCGCACGGGTGCCGCGGACGGTGGTCTCGTGAATCCTGGCATGTGAGACACCGCTCGGGGCGCGGCACACGGGTGCGAAGGTATGACGGCCCGCCGCCACTTGACGAAAGAACACGCACATGGCCGTCATCCACGACACCGTGCTCAAGCCGACCAAACCGGAACTGCTCACCTCCTGGCTGCCCTCGCGCGCCTGGTACCGCGGTGCCGCACCGCGGCCCGCCAAGGCCGGCGGGTTCCGGCTGGACGACCCGCGGGGCGAGGTCGGGATCGAGTTCGTCGTCGTCACCGACGCCGCGAGCCCCCGGCCGGTGACCTACCTGGTGCCGCTCACCTACCGCGGCGCACCGCTCGACGGGGCGGACCACGCCCTCGTCGGCACCATGGAGCACGGCGTGCTCGGTCAGCGCTGGGTCTACGACGGCTGCCACGACCCCGTCCTGGTCGCCGAGTTGCTCGCCCTGATCGAGGGACGGGTCCGGGCGCAGGACCAGAACACCAGCGGCCTCCCCGCCCGCGACGTCGTCGCCTCGTACCACGGTGCGGGCCCCCTCACCACCGACGTCACCGTCACCGACGACCGGGACGGCACCGCACTGACCGCCCCGGACGGCACGACCCTGCGCCTGCACCGCGTCCTGCGGCCCGCCCCGGCCTCCCTTCCGCAGGACGCCACCGGCCACGTCTCCGCCACCTGGCGGACACCGGACGGCACCCCCGCACGCGGCACGTTCGCCACCCTGCACAGCACCACCCCGGCCTAGGGACATCCGCCGAGCGCCACGGCCGCCCGCCGCACGGCACCTCGTCGTGATCGGCCCCAGCCGTCTTCGTGGCTGGCTGGGACCCCGAGGGGAGACCGACGGTCACCGCCGGGCTTTCCCACGCCCGTGGGCCGGGAGCGCCCACCGGTCCAGCGCACTGGGACGCCGTGTTCCAGGCCAAGATCGCCCACGGGCTGCGCACGCCCTACCCGCTGGCCGAGGACCCCCGCTTCGAGAACCACACCCTGCTGCCCAGCTGGGCTATGCAGAAGTCCGGCTCGTACGTACTCCACGAGCTGCGCATGCGCGATAGGCGCCCTCCTCGAGTGGCACCGCTTCCTCCACGAACCACCCATGCCCTCGCCTCCGCCGTGACCGCGCGATCCCGCCTCACCGCCCATAGCGCTGGCACACCGTCAGTCTCAGTCGGCCCACACGCACCCCGGCCCGCCGGTCCTGGTCCGCCGTGCGGTGGCCGCTCATCCTGTCTGATCCCGGAGATCTTCGGGCAGTGTTCTGCCCGGCCGGAACGCGGCCGTGCCGTCGATGCCGTGAAAGCTGCCGTCGGCCTTCAGGGCCTCGGCGATCTGCTGGGCGGCCTGGGCAGGTGTGAGATGCGTGGTGTCCACGACCTCGGCCTCGGCGTGCAGCCAGGTGCGGGCTGCCTCGGCGTAGGGCTCAAGGTATTGGAGACGGAAGGGGGAGTCGGGGCCGAGAACGGTGTCGCCCGCGATGCGCGCGCGGAGGGTGTCCTGGTCGGCGTGGAGGACGAAGTGCCGGACGGGAACGGCGTGCTGGGCAAGGCCCGAGCTGATCTCGCGCCAGTACTGCTCGACCAGGACTGTCATGGGCATCACCAGGGTGCCGCCGGTGTAGTCGAGGACGCGTCGGGCGGTCTCGACCACGAGGGGTCGCCACGGCGGCCAGTGCTGGAAGTTGTCCGTCGCGGGCAGCCCCGGCTTGATGTCCATGAGCGTCTCGCCGACTTTCTCGGCGTCGAACACCCGTGAGTCCGGGATGAGTTGCTGCACTTGCGCACTGGTCGTTGTCTTGCCCACGCCGTGGGTGCCGTTGAGCCATACGATCATGGCCTTGACGCTAGCGTCGTCGTACGGGCCCGCGGGGGCCGACGGAGTGGCCTCTTCGCCGGAAGCACTGGACGCGCACCACGGCATCGAGGTCGGCGACCCCGCCGCCTGCCTCCTGACGAGGGAGGCGGCGGGGTTCAGGGACTGGTCACGGCTGTGACCGTCATCCCGTGAGACCTGCACGCGGACGTCAGTTCACCACGACGTTGTCCCCTGACGACGTCGACGGTCCGGTGGTGGTGTTACCGAAGTACGCCCAGCGCCACGTACCCGTCCTGGAGGCCTTCACGGTCGTCCTGAGATCGCCCGAACTGCTGGCGTACACCTTCTTCACCGTGGTGTAGGAGGCGGCGCCGGAGGGCTTGAACTGCAGGCTCACCAGGCGGCCTCCGTACGAGGCGTACTTCCTGGTCTCCCAGTTGGCCCGTGTGACCTTGCCGGTCACGGTGATGGTCCTGTCCTTGGCCACCGGTTCGGGCGAGGCGTTGACGGTCAGGCGGGAGTTGCGCTTGACGTGGACCGTCAGCCCCTCGTCGTCGGTGTCACCGCCGTCGCCCTTGAAGAACACGCGGGCCGCGACCTTCCAGGCCCCGGCCTCACTGTTGCGCATGTCCCACACACTCGGGTCGAAGTACATCGTCTCGTTGAAGTCGCAGACGCCCGCGCTGACCTTGATGCAGTCGCTCGTCTCGATGGCGTGCCACAGTTCGTCCCCACCGCTGCGGTACAGGTACACCGCTGGGTACTCCCACGCCTGAGTGGTCGCCATCCGGAAGGAGGCGGGCACCGCGACCTCGTTCGACACCCCGATCACGATCGGCTTGCCGTCGTTCACCTGGACACGGGTGAACGAGACACCCCCTTCGGTCGCCCCGGCCGGCGCCGCGGCCACGGCCGTGAACACCGCCGCCGCGCCACCGGCCACGCCGACTCTCCAGAACTGCTTCCCCACCTGGTCCCCAATCTCCGTACGCAATGCGGCCGAAGGGACATCCCTCCGGCGCCCTACAGACGGCCGGCATCCACACAGGGTTGTGCACCCGCCCATCACGATGCGGTCTCGGGCAATCCCCGCCTTCGGCATGCCCGGGCGCCCGGCACAGTGTGTCGGTGCCGGAGACGTGCGGGCGCGGCTGTTCCACCCACCACCTGGCCGGCTGCCCCGACGGGGTGTGAAAACGCCGGGGGTGAATGGCCGGAGTCCTCCCTGGGCGCGTCGCGGAGGGCTTCCTACGATGCGACCGCCCCGGCTTCTTCACGGCGTGTCCATCGGGTCTTCACGGAGTCCCGCCGCCCGTCGGCCGGGCGCATCCACCCCCCACCGACTCCAGCGAAGGGGAGACACCATGGCAGGTGGGCTGCTCATGGCCGGCGCTGTCGCCGCTCTCGTCACCGCCGCGCTGCCCGCGCACAACCCGTCCACCGGGGCCACCGGGTTCGTCGACCCGCCCCCGGACAAGATCGTCATCGATGTCGCCACGGTCAACGGCTCCGGCTGCCCGGCGGGCACCGCCGCCGTCGCCGTCTCCGAGGACAACACCGCCTTCACGGTGACCTACAGCGCGTACCTCGCCCAGGCCGGAGGCAACTCCGACCCCACGGCGTTCCGCAAGAACTGCCAGCTCAACCTGATCGTCCACGTGCCCCAGGGCTTCACGTACGCCATCGCCAGCGCCGACTACCGGGGCTTCGCCTCGCTCCAGCCAGGCGCCACCGCGGTCCAGCGGGCCTCGTACTACTTCCAGGGCTCGTCCCAGACGGCGTTCAAGAACCACCCTCTGACGGGCGCCTACAACGACAACTGGCAGGCCACCGACGTCACCGACTGGGCGCAGCTGGTGTGGGCGCCGTGCGGAGTCCAGCGCAACTTCAACATCAACACGGAGATCCGCGTCAACGCGGGCACCGCCTCGCCGGGCAAGGTCAGCTTCATGACGATGGACTCGACCGACGGCGACATCAGCACCGTCTACCACATGGCGTGGAAGGAGTGCCCCCGCACCTGAGCGCACCGCACGCCCGAGCGCACCGCGCGCCCGAGCGATCCGCACGGCCGAGCGCACCGCGGCCCGTCGTCGCCCGCCGCGGCGGCGACGGTGCTCAGCCGCGCCGGACGTCACCGTCACCTCCGCGCCCGGCGCCGCCACCACCTAGGCCTGGCCCGGCGCCGTGTGCGTCACGGTCGCCGCGTCGGCGGTGAGGTGCCAGGTGCCCGGCGGCAGGGACAGTCCGGTGACGTGCGGACCGTGCGGTGCCGCCCGGTAGGCCAGCCGGTACACGCCCCGGGCGTGGTCGTAGGACGCGGCACGGTTCACAGGCTGAGCCCCGCGGGGCCGCCCGCCTCTGCGTTCGTGCCGGCCTGTTTGACCTTGACACGGTGACAAGCCCTTCACTGCTTGCCGAGGAGGTGGTCTCGATGACGACCACAAGACAGGACACGACCGCCCGAGTGCTGCGGGAGCTGGAGGACGGCCAGGCGTCCGTGCGGCTGCGGGCCGCGCTGGCGGCCGGTACGACGCCTGACCCGCGCTTCGTCGACACGCTCGTCGAACGATGCGCGACCGAGCCGGAGTTCTTCGTCCGCGACACGCTGACCTGGGCGCTCACCCGGCACCCGGTGTCCAGCACGCTGCCGGCGCTGCTGCGTGAACTCCACTGGGAGCACGCGCAGGCCCGGAGCCAGGCACTGCACACGCTGTCCAAGATCGGGGACCGGCGGGCGTGGCCGGCGATCACCCGGCCGCTGCTGACCGACGCCGACGACGAGGTGGCGCGCGCCGCGTGGCGGGCCGCGGTCGTCCTCGTCCCGGAAGGCGAGGAGTCCGCGCTCGCCGAGGTGCTGGTGACGCAGCTCGGGCGCGGCGAGCGGGAGACGCAACTCAGTCTCAGCCGGGCACTCGTCGCGCTGGGCGACGCGATGGTCCCGGCCCTGCAGCCCGCGACCACGGCCCCCGACCCGGGCGTACGCGCCCACGCGCTCGCCACCCGGCGGCTGCTGAACGACCCGGAGACCGGATTCGAGTTCGCGATCGAGGAGGCGAAACGCGTCGTGGCCCTCGGCAGCACCGGCCGCGAGGGATGATGAGACGTGTTGATCGGTGAGGTGGCGCGACGGTCCGGGGTCAGTGCCCGCATGCTCCGGCATTACGAGTCGCTCGGTCTGGTGAGTCCTTCGGGCCGTACCGGCTCCAACTACCGGGAGTACTCGGCGGAGGACATCCAGCGGATCTTCCACATCGAGAGCCTGCGGTCGCTGGGACTGTCGCTGCGCGAGATCGGCCGCGCGCTGCACGACCCCGGCTTCACCCCCGCCGCGCTCGTCGACGACCTCATCCGCCGGACCCGCGAGCGCATCGCCGCGGAGACCGAACTGCTGACGCGGCTGCACCGGATCTCCGCCGCGGACCCCGACGCCTGGGAGGACGTCCTCCAGACCGTCGCGCTCCTGCACGCCCTGGGATCGAAGAACGCCCAGGCACGCCAGCGCGCCGCCCTCGCCTCCGGAGACGAGGTCCCGGTACCGGTGGAGGCACTGGTCGAGGCGGTACTGAGCGAGAGCGAGCCGAACGTCGCCGGGGCCCTCCGATGGGCGCTGGCACGATCGGGCGACGATGCCGCGGCACTGCTGGCCGAGGGCCTGGCCGCCCCGGAGGCCGCGGTGCGCGAACGTGCCGTGCGGGCCCTGGTGGAAATGCCCGGCGCCGGGGCCGCCGGATACCTGCGCGACGCCCTCGCGCACCCCGACGCCGCCGTCCGCGGGCACGCGGCGCTGGCGCTCGGGGCACGCGGCGTGGCCGACGCGGTCCCCACACTCATCGACATGATCGTGGCGGGACGCAACGACACCGAAGCCGCGGACGCGCTGAGCGTCCTGGCCGGCGACACCGCGACGGCGGACCGGATCGCCACCGCGCTCTCCGGCCGCCTCGCCCGGGACACCACCGAACCGCCCGCGCGCGGACGGCTGACCCAGGCGCTGGCGGGCATCCCGGGGGAGAGGGCGTTCCACGCCCTCGCCGAGCTGTCCCGCGACACCGACCCCGCGGTGGCCCTGACCGCGGCGTATCTGCTGCGGCTGCGCGACACGGGATGACACCGTCGCGCTGTGCCCGAAGTCCCGGGCATGATCGCTGATCGGCGGGAAACCCGCAGGTCATGAGCTTGCTGGCAGATGTTCAACAGGCGGACCGGCGGCTGACCGAGCGGATCGCCGCCGGCGCCTCGCCCCGCCTGCACCAGATGCTGTCCGCCGTGGAGGAGATGGCGGAGGGCAGCAAACTGTGGTGCGGCGCCGCCGTGGTGCTGGCCTGGAAGGGCGGGCGGCGCGGCCGTACGGCTGCCGTCGCGGGAGTGGCCTCCGTGGCGGTGGCCCAGCTGGTCTCCAACGGCGTGGGCAAACAGCTGGTGGACCGGCGCCGCCCGCCCAAGGAGTGCATTCCGCACGACGAGGTGGAGGATCGCCCGGACTCGTCGTCCTTCCCCTCCGGGCACACCGCGGCGGCGGTCGCGTTCAGCACCGCCGTCGCTCCGACCTGGCCCCTCGTGGGCGCGCTGTGCGCGATTCCGGCCGCCATGGTGGCCGTCGAACGCGTGCAGTCCGGAGCCCACTACCCGAGCGATGTCGCCGCCGGTGCGGTCGTCGGCCTGGCCGGCGCCTGGTTCGTCCGCCGCGTTCCCCGCCTGATCCGGCACTACGTGCTCTAGCCGCCGGGCGAGTGCTCCCACCGCGTCACGCACGGGCCGCACCGGCACCGCTGCCCGTGCTCCGGTCAGGGTCGCGCCTACGGTCGAAGGTGAAGACGGCATCGTCCTTCAGCACCGGCCCGCCGCCCCGTCGGCCGGGGACTGGTACTCGACGACCTGGGCGTGCTGGGTGCGTACGGCCGGGAAGCCGACCGGTTCCCGGCCGCCTGTCCTGGACGGCACGGCAGGACGGCGGCCCCGAGGAGCGGCCGGAGGTGCTGCGCGCCTGGCTGGTCGAGGACCTGCCCGGCGGCCGGGTCCGCGTCCTCACCCAGGAGACCCAGCGCGGCCGCCCCGCCGCCGAACTGGCCCGGCAGCTCCCGACCCCGATGCTCAAGGGCCACCAGGCCTGGCTGGACGGCCTCGTCCGCGCCGCCTCGGCCGGCACCGGCCGCTGACCGCCGCCGTACGGCCGCGCACGCGGGCGACGACCGCCGTACGGCCGTGCGAACGCGACGGTGACCGCCGTACTGCCGTACGCGCGGGTGAAGGACGTAGGTTCGGCGTGCCGCACGGAGGCGGCCGAGGTTACGGTCGGCGGTATGGACGGTGATCGTCAAGGCTGGCGCCAGTGCCTGCTCAGCGGGGCGGTGTTCGCCGTGTGCATGGTCGGCACCACCCTGCCGACCCCCCTCTACGGCCTCTACCAGGACAAGTTCGACTTCTCCGAACTCACGGTCACCGTCGTCTACGCGGTCTACGCCGTCGGAGTCATCGGCATCCTGCTGCTGGCCGGCAACGCCTCGGACGCCGTGGGCCGGCGCCCGGTGCTGCTGTGGGGCCTCGGCTTCGCGGCCGCCAGCGCCGTCTGCTTCCTGTGCGCCACCGCGCTGGGCTGGCTGTACGCGGGACGGCTGCTGTCGGGGCTGTCCGCGGGCCTGTTCACCGGGGCCGCCACGGCGTACGTGATGGAACTGGCCCCGCGCGGCGGCACCTCGCGGGCCACCTTCGTGGCCACCGCCGCCAACATGGGCGGACTGGGCTGCGGTCCCCTGCTCGCCGGGGTGCTCGCGCAGTACGCCCCCTGGCCGCTGTACCTGCCGTTCGTCGTCCACCTCGCCCTGGTGACCTGCTCGGTCGCCGTCCTGCTGCGGCTCACCGAGACCGTGCGGGAACGGCGGCCCGTCAGCGCCGTACGCCCCCAACGGCCCGACCTGCCCCCGCGCGTGCGGGCGGTGTTCGGACCGGCGGCCGCCGCCTCCTTCGTGGGCTTCGCCCTCTTCGGCGTCTTCACCTCCGTCAGCCCGTCCTTCCTCGCGCACTCCCTCGACGTGCACAACCGCGCGGTCAGCGGGCTGGTCGTCGCGCTCGCCTTCTTCGCCTCCACCGCCGGGCAACTGGCCGTCGGCCGGGCCGGCACGGCCCGCTCACTGCCCCTCGGCTGCGCCGCGCTCCTCGGCGGCCTCGCCCTGCTGGCGGGCGCCCTGCACTGGAACCTGCTGCCCCTGGTCGTCCTCAGCGCGCTCGTCGGCGGCGTCGGCCAGGGACTCGCCTTCCGCGGCGCCGTGTCCGCCGTGGCCCAGGCCTCCGACGCCGACCGGCGCGCGGCGGTCATCTCGGCGCTGTTCGTGATCGCCTACACGGGTATCTCGGTGCCCGTCATCGGCGTCGGCCTCCTGGTCGGCCCGATCGGCCTCGAAGGCGCCGGGCTCGTCTTCATCGCCTGCATGGCCCTGGTGGTGTCGGCCGCGGGCGTCTACCTGCTGCGCCGCCCGGTACCGGCGGCGGAGACCAGCGGCGCCCGCCAGGGCGGCCCTTGAGGCGCGCCTGTCCCGCATGACGCCGCCTGGTGCGCCCTCCCACCGCGCCGGGGCGGGCGGCGCGCGTCACGCGGGGTTCACCCCGCGTCCGGCCAGGTGTCCGGGACCCCTTCCGCGTCCGCCCGCTGCCGCGCCAGGGCGGCGTTGTGGTCGCGGACCGAGGTCAACCACCGCCAGGGCTTCAGCTCGTCCAGGGTGAGTCCCGGGCAGGCCAGCTGGTGCGGGATCCGGCAGGTCTCGCCGGTGCGGGGCTCGTTGAGGCCGCCGTTCCAGGCGACGCCGGTCCGGTCGACGTGCCAGCGGTGCCCGCCGGGGACGAGATGGGACGGCACGACCAGCCGGGGTTCGAGGAGGACGTGCTGCCCGGTGTAGGTGGGGCGGCGCTCGCCGGTGAGGCCGCAGTGCGGGCAGCGCGGCGGGCCGGGGGGTTCGGGCCCGGTCGCGCCGTCGAGGGCGGCTTGCGCGCGGTCGGCCTTCTCCCACGGCTGCGGCACTGCGGGCGCGTGCCGGTGGGCGTCGGGACCGGGCGGCGGGACGATGCTCGGGTGCGGTGTATGCCCCATGGACCGAGCGTCCGTCGTCGCGCCCGGTTCGGGTAGGGCGCGAACCGGGCGTGCCGGGGGCACGCGGGCACAGCGCGCGGGTGGGGCGCGAGGAAGGGGCGCGGGGCGTTCACGCGCGGCGGACGGGGCGGGACGGACGCTCGGTGCGGTGCGGTGCGGTGCGCAGCGGAGGGGAGGGGGAGAGGGGAGGCAGGGGAGGGGCAGGGGCAGGGCGCGGGCCCGGATCAAGCGCGTCGAGACCGTCCGACGGGCGGCCGGAATCAGTCTGGACGCTTCCGACACGTCTCGGTATCGCAGTCATCAGCGTTCCACCGCGCTAGGCCCAGCCACACCCGATCGGAGAGTGATCATGGGGCCCCACCCTGGCGACGGCGTCCTCCACCAGCGGAAACAGGACGTCCACCGACCCACCCGTTCCCTCACCCCACAGCGCCGCCGCACAGGCGTCGACAGCATTTTCACCCAGAAGGGTGACAGTCACCCGTCTCCGGTCTTATCGGCTTTGGCCGGGAACTCCCCCCGCAACGGTGACATGAGGTCATTTCCGGACAGCGGCGACAGTCCCTCCCGCACCTGTCGCCCCCCTGTTCACGCGCCCGTCCTCCCGACGCGGTCGGAGCGTGGGTGATGGCCTCCCCGCTCAGTGCCGACCGGCTGCTCTCGGCGCTGCGGGCCGAGGGCTGTGACGTCCGCGAGGTCCGCTCCTGGCGCACCAACAACCGCAACCATGTCGGCGCCTGGGGCCCCGTCCACGGCGTCATGATCCATCACACCGCCACGCGCCCCGGCGCCGACGTCGTCGACCTGATCTACGGCGGCCACGCGAACCTTCCGGGCCCGCTCTCCACCGGCTGCATCACCAAGGACGGCACCGTCCACCTCACCGGCAACGGCCGCGCCAACCACGCCGGCGGGGGAGACCCCGACGTCCTCACCGCCGTCAGGAACGAGTCGTACGGTGCCTACCCGCCCCGCACCAACGAGCATCAGGGCAGCGCGGGATCCGTCGACGGCAACGCCCACTTCTACGGCTTCGAGTGCGAGAACAAGGGCGACGGCACCGACCGCTGGCCCCGCGTCCAGTACCTCGCCATGGTCAGGGCCGCCGCCGCGATCTGCCGGGCGCACGGCTGGAGTGCGAAGAGCGCCATCGGCCATCTGGAGTGGAGCGACTGGAAGCCCGACCCCCGCGGCTTCGACATGAAGGACTTCCGCAGCGACCTCGCGGCCTGCCTGGCACTCCCGGCGGGCCGGTGGGAAGGAGACGACGACCCCATGCCCCAGTACGTCAACCTCGGCATCGCCGCGCCCTACACGCTCGACCCGGGCGGCTGGAACTCCGTCGAGTTCCCCCGGGAGTGGACCGACGAGACCGGTGACCACGCCAGCGGCGGCAGCGTGTGGGCCCGCGGTGCCTGCCGCTTCTCCGGCTCCCTGAGCCTGCGCGTCTCCGGTCTCGGGGCGGGCCGGAGCGTGCAGGTGCGCATGTCGGAGTTCGAGGGCGACGAACTGGTCCAGGACCACCCCATCCACGAACTGGTCGGCACCAGCGGCGACACCTTCGGCGTCCTGCCCCTGGTCAAGCGCATCGGACCCGGACGCGGGATGCGGGTACGGCTCCTCAACACCCAGGACACCCCGGTCACGGTCGAGACGGCCGTACTGACCGCCCTGGTGTGGAAGGAGTGAGGCGGCCCGGCGAGCCCGCCCGGCCCGTCCTACGCACGCACCCCTGACGCACCCCTGACACACCGCGCCCGGTGCTCCGGTTCAGGCCGGGGGACCGGGCGCGGACCGTCGTGCGCACGCGTTGACAGAACATCACACCGCTCCCATCATGGGAGCGCTCCCATGCGACGGCGGGACCTTCCGTACGCCGCCGCCCCGCACGCACGTATTCACGTACCCGCGTACGCACGCACCGCTGTCCGTGCCACCGGCCTCACCGCTGCCCGCGCCCCGGCTTCCAGGGAGACTCCCATGTCCTTACCGCACAGACCCGGCCGGCCCGCCCGCACCGGCGGCCCCCGCCCGCTCGCGCGCACCGCGACCGTCCTCGCCGCCGCGGCGGCCCTGCTGTCCCCGCTCGCGGGCACCGGCCCCGCGTCCGCCGCGCCGCAGGCCGCCGCCGCGGACGCCACCGTCCGGGTCAACACCCAGGCGGCGCTGGGCCGGCTCTCCGACGTCGCCCGCGGCGTCAACGCCGCCATCTGGGACGCCCACATGAACGACCCCGAGGTCGCCACCCTGATGAAGGCCGCCGACGTCGGGGCGATGCGCTACCCGGGCGGCTCGTACGCCGACATCTACCGCTGGGAGACGCACACCGCGCCCGGCGGATACGTCGCCCCGGGCACCGGCTTCGACGCCTTCATGGGCACGGTCCGCGCCACCGGGGCGCAGCCGATCCTCATCGCCAACTACGGCTCCGGGACGCCCGAGGAGGCGGCCGGCTGGGTCCGGTACGCGAACGTCACCAAGGACTACGACGCGAAGTACTGGGAGATCGGCAACGAGATCTACGGCAACGGCCACTACGGCAGCGGCTGGGAGCACGACGAGCACGAGGACAAGAGCCCCCGCGAGTACGCCCGCCAGGTCCGCGCGTACGCCAAGGCCATGAAGGCCGTCGACCCGACCGTCAAGATCGGTGCGGTGCTCACCACTCCGGGCCACTGGCCGGACGGCGTCGTCGGCGAAGGCGACGCGGGCGACTGGAACCACACCGTGCTCTCCCAGGCCACCGACGTCATCGACTTCGTCAGCGTCCACTGGTACGCGGGCGGCGCCGACACCACCGCCGAGGCCGCCATGACCCGGTTGACCAGGCTGCCCGGCGAACTGCGCGAGGTCCGCAACCAGCTCGACCGGTACGCGGGCGCCGACTCGCCGCGCATCGGCATCGCCCTCACCGAGATCAACCCGATCTACTCCGGCTACGACGACAGCGGCCCCGGCCGCGTGGTCGAACGCAACAACCTGTACGTCGACTCCGGGGCACCGCAGACGCTGGGCACCGTGATCGAGCCGCGCACCTTCTACGCCTACACCCTCGACGCCCCGTCCACCGTGCCCACCATCGTCCCGGCCGGCGTGGGTGTCGGCAGGATCGCCTGAACCCGGGAGGCCCACGATGCACCGTTCAGGAACCGTCCTCCTCACGGCCCTGGCCGCCCTGGCCGCGACGGCCGCCGCTCCCGCGCCCGCCACCCCCGCCGTGCCGGCGGAATCCGCGCCCACCGGCTTCGCGAGCGTCGACGCGTGGGGACAGCGCGGCACCACCGGCGGAGCGGGCGGTCCGACCGTGACCGTCTCCACCGCCGCGGACCTCATCGCCGCCATCAAGGCCGAAGGCCCGCGGATCGTCCGGGTCAACGGCATGATCACGCTGCCCGCCGGCATGTACGACGTCAGCTCCGACAAGACGATCGTCGGTGTCGGCGCGAGCTCCGGCATCTCCGGCGGAGGCCTCAACATCGGCCTGCCCGCGAGCGACAGCGTCACCTCGCCGCCCGCGAACGCCGTGCACAACGTCATCATCCGCAACCTGACGTTCAAGAACGCCAGTGACGACTCCCTCAACGTCCAGATGTTCTCGCACCACATCTGGATCGACCACAACGACCTGTCCGCCGGCTACGACGGGCTGATCGACATCAAGCGGGGCGCCAGCTACATCACCGTGTCCTGGAACCACACCCACCACCACACCAAGAACATGCTGCTGGGCCACTCCGACAAGAACGCAGCCCAGGACACCGGCCGGCTGAAGGTGACCTACCACCACAACTGGTACGACCGCACCCCGCAGCGCAATCCCCGCACCCGCTTCGGCGATCCGGTGCACATCTACAACAACTACTTCCTCGACAACAGCGACACCGGCCCGGCCTGCAACGCGGACTCGGGCTGCTTCGTCGAGGGCAACTACTTCGAGGACGTCGAGGAACCCATGACCAACAGCTACTCGGGACCCGAGGGCAACCTCGTCGAACGCAACAACGTGTTCGCCGGCGACACCGGCGAACCGGTCACCGGCGGCAGCGTCGAGAACCCGGCCGACTACTACACCTACACGGTCGACGACCCGCGCACGGTCAAGGAGACCGTGATGCGCGGGGCGGGTCCGGGAACCATCGGCCTGTGAGCCGCGGGGGCGGCTCGCCCGAGGGCGGCCGCCCCCGCCGGCCGGTCAGAACCGGGGAGCGGGCGACTGCGCCTCGACGAGCCGCGCGGCCTCCGCCTCCGTCTCGACGCAGGGCGGGGAACCGGCCAGCGGCTGGTTGGCGGTCTCCTTCATGCACAGCACGGCGACGACACCCACGGCCGCGGCGCCCATGGCGTAGTACGCCGGCATGAGGTTCGTGTCGAAGGCGCTGATCAGCGCGGTGATCACCAGGGGAGTGGTGCCGCCGAAGAGGGACGTGGAGAGGTTGTAGGCGACCGACAGCGAGCCGTAGCGGACCTGGGTCGGGAAGATCGCCGGAAGCGCCGAGGACATCGTGCCGAGCATCGTCACCAGGGACAGCCCGAGCAGGAGCAGGCCCGCCGTGATGAGGACGACGTCGCCCTGCCGGATGAGGAGGAAGGACGGCACGGAGAGGAAAAGGAAGCCGAGCATCCCCGTCATCAGCAGCGGCTTGCGCCCGAAGCGGTCCGAAAGGCGTCCCACCTGGTTCATCAGGCACATCTGGAGGACCATCACGCCGAGCAGGATCAGCAGGCCGTGGTTGGTGCCGTAGCCGAGCTCGTCGGACAGGTACGTCGGCATGTACGACAGCAGCATGTAGTCCGTGATGTTGTACGCGGCGACCAGCGCGACACACAGCAGCAGCGGCCGCCAGTAGCGCGTGAAGATCTTGCCGAGGTCGCCGGTCGCCGAGGTCTGCACGGCGTCCGCCGCCTCGCTCGTCCGGACCTGGCCGCCCTCCAGCTTCTGGAAGGCGGGCGTCTCGTCCAGCCGCAGCCGCAGGTACAGGCCGATGAAGCCGAGCGGCGCCGCGAGCAGGAACGGGACGCGCCAGCCCCAGTCCAGCATCTGCGCCTCGGTGAGGAAACTGGTCAGCAGCACCACGAGTCCGGACGCGCCGACGTACCCGGCGAGCGTGCCGAACTCCAGGAAGCTGCCGAAGAAGCCGCGCCGCTTGTCGGGCGCGTACTCAGCGATGAACGTCGAGGCGCCACCGTACTCACCGCCGGTGGAGAACCCCTGCACCATCCGGAAGAGGATCAGCAGGGCCGGCGCCCACAGCCCGATGCTGGCGTGCGACGGGATGAGGCCGATGGCGAAGGTGCCCACCGCCATCATGATCATGGTGACCGAGAGGATGCGCTTGCGGCCGATCTTGTCGCCGAGCAGTCCGAACACCATGCCGCCCAGGGGCCGCACCAGGAAGGCGACCGCGAACGTCGCGAAGGAGCTGAGCAGTTGCGCGGTGTCGTTGCCGGACGGGAAGAAGACCTTTCCCAGCGTCACCGCGAGATAGCTGTAGATCCCGAAGTCGTACCACTCCATCGCGTTGCCGAGGGCGGCGGCCTTCGTGGCCCGCTTCACGGCCGCTTCGTCGGTGACGGTGATGTCGCTGCGGCGCAGCTTCGGGTTGCGCCGCTTCTCGATCGCGCGGAACAGCACCCTGTGGCGCCTGACCGCGGCGGGCTCCACCGACTCGTCGTTGTCGGTCGCCGCCATGACAGTGATCCTTTCGCCGGTGAACTACCGGCTGGTCTTCTGCGCACTTCTCGCCCCCTCAAACGGATCTTCTCGCTCCGGGTCCAGGTGATCGCGGTGCGTGGCCGGCGAGCTCCCGACGGCCGAGAATTGCGCGCAGAGGGCGTAAAAGCGGTGCGGCCGTGTCCCTGGGGCGGCGGGGAAAGTCCGCCATTCGGGTGAACCGCGGCGCACCGCCGAACCGCGCGGAAACCAAGGGACCAGCACCCGGCGACGCGTCTTTCCACCGTGCTGCGAGCCCTGGGAAGTGGCGACCTGGTGCGTGCCTGGCCAGACTGGGAAAGGCGGCGCGTGCTCGGACACGTAAGGCTTCGCACCGTCGACCGGAATGCGGCGAGGCCGTTGTCCGCCGCCCGAGGAGTCCGGACCGTCTCCTCCCGTCCCATGGCCCTGACGCCCACGTGTCCTCCAGGAGAGCGCATGGCGGAAACTTCATCCAAGGCGCCCATGACGGGGCCGGACGAATCCGCTGTGGGCACGCGCGAGACCGGCCCGGCCGGACGCGAGACCGAGAGGGAACTCGCGGCCGTTCTGGCCGAGATCGTGGGTGCCGAGGACGTTCCCGTCGACAGTCACTTCTTCACCGATCTCGGCGCCAACTCCCTGGTGATGGCGCAGTTCTGCGCCCGGGTGCGCAAGAGACCGGACCTGCCCTCGCCGTCCATGAGGGACATCTACCGCAACCCCACCATCCGCAGCCTCGCGGCGGGGCTCGGGGACACCGCCCCCGCCACCGTCACCGCGCCCGCCCGCGCGGCCGCCGCCCCGGCCGACAGTGGCGCACACCAGGTCTCCCCGTCGGCCCCGGCGACACCCGTGCCGCCGCCACCGGCGGAGATACCGCGCACGAGCCGTGTCCGGCAGCGGGTGTGCGGGACGTTCCAGGTGCTGGTGTTCCTGGGATACTCCCTGGTCACCGGGTTCGTCACCGCGCGCGGATACGAGTGGGTCGCCGCCGGGTCGGGCATCGGCGGTGTCTACTGGCGGTCGCTGGTCTTCGGAGGGGGCGGCTTCGTCGCCCTGTGCGTGTTCCCGGTCGTCGCGAAATGGGTGCTCGTCGGCCGGTGGAAGCCCGCGGAGTTCCCCGTGTGGGGCCTGGCGTACGCGCGTCTGTGGCTCGTCAGGGTGCTGCTGCACGCGAATCCGATGGTCTTCCTCGTCGGGACCCCGCTGTACGTGCTGTACCTGCGCTGCCTCGGCGCCCGGATCGGCAGGCACGTCACGATCCTCTCCCGCTCCGTCCCCGTCTGCACCGACCTGGTGACCATCGGGGCCGGCACGGTGATCCACCGGACGTCGTTCTTCCTCGGCTACCGGGCCCACGCCGGACGCATCCAGACCGGCCGGGTCACGCTCGGCCGCGACGTGTTCGTCGGCGAGCGAACCGTCCTGGACATCGACACCTCGATGGGCGACGGAGCGCAGCTCGGCCACTCCTCGGCCCTCCACCGCTTCCAACGGGTCCCGGACGGCGAGCACTGGCACGGGTCTCCGGCCGAGCCCACACAGACCGACTACCTGCGGATCACACCGGCCCGCTGCGGCACCGCACGGCGGGCCTGGTTCGGCGTCCTGACACTGCTTCAGTGGATCTTCCTGTACCTGCCGTTCGGCGTCGGGGGGACGTACATGCTGTTCACCGAGGTTCCGGCCCTCGGTGAACGGCTCGACCCGCGCACCGTCATGTCGGCCCGGCCGGAGCTGATCGCCGACGCACTCGTCCTCTCCCTGGCGCTGTCCCTCGGCTTCGTCGCCGTGGGCGTCGCGGCCCTGTGCGCCGTTCCGCGCCTGCTGAGCCTGGCCGTCCGGCCGGGCCGGGTCTACCCGCTCTACGGGATCCACTACGCGCTGCACCAGGTGACGGTTCGCCTGACGAACGTCAAGTTCTTCGCGTGGCTCTTCGGCGACAGCTCCTACATCGTGCCCTACCTGCGGGCACTCGGATACGACCTGTCACGCGTCGTGCAGACCGGCTCGAACTTCGGCACCGAGGTGCGGCACGAGACCCCGCTCCTCGTCTCCGTCGGCAGCGGAACCATGGTGGCGGACGGGCTCTCCGTGCTCAACGCGGAATTTTCCAGCACGTCCTTCCGGCTGTCCCGCGTGTCGATCGGGCCGCGCAACTTCCTGGGCAACGACGTCGTCTACCCCGTCGGCGGCAGGACGGGCGAGAACTGCCTCCTCGCGACCAAGGTGCTCGTTCCCCTGGACGGAGAGGTCCGGGAAGGCGTGGGCCTCCTCGGCTCGCCCAGCTTCGAGATACCGCGCTCGGTCGAGCGTGACGCGCGGTTCGACCACCTCAGGACGGGGGACGCGCTGCGCCGCGGACTCGCCGCGAAGAACCGCTACAACCTCCGGTCCATGGCCCTGATGCTGCTCGTACGCTGGACCCACCTGTTCGCGCTCACCCTGCTCGCCCTCGTCTGCGCCGACCTGTACGGCGCGGCCGGGCACGTGGTGATCGCCGCGTACCTGCCGCTGGCGCTCGCCTTCACCACCGGGTACTTCGTCCTGGTCGAGCGCTGCGTGACCTCGTTCAGGGAACTGCGCCCCCAGCTGTGCTCCATCTACGACCGGGCGTTCTGGCTGCAGGAGCGCCTGTGGAAGGTGCCCGCCCTCTACCTCAACGTCTTCAACGGAACGCCGTTCAAGAGCCTCGTCTGGCGTCTGCTGGGCGTGCGCGTCGGCAGGGGAGTGTTCGACGACGGCTGCTTCCTCACCGAACGCACCCTCGCCGCGATCGGTGACGACTGCACCCTCAACGCGGGCAGCGTGATCCAGTGCCACTCGCAGGAGGACGGCACGTTCAAGTCCGACCGCACCACGCTCGGCGCCGGCTGCACGCTCGGCGTCGGCGCCTACGTCCACTACGGCGTGACCATGGGCGACGGTGCGGTGCTGGCAGCCGACTCCTTCCTCATGAAGGGCGAGGAAGTCCCCCCGCACGCGAGATGGGGCGGCAACCCGGCCGTGGACATGCCGGAGCCCGCCGGCCCGGCCCGCGACCACGGCCGGGCCGGGCGGACCGCCGGCACCTGAGCGGCGGCCACCGCGAGCAGCCCACTGCAGACAGCACGACGTGAGAAAGGCCCTTCGATGGAAACGCGCGTGGAAGCGGACCGGGACTACTGGAGCCGTGTGCTGACCGCCGGTGGTGTCACCCCCGTGCCGCGGTGGGTCCGCCGGCCGGTCCCCGGAACGGCCGAGCGCGAGGTGGAGGTCCCGCCCGACGTGACCCGGTCGGTCCGGGACCTGGTGGCGCGGTCCGGCGTGCCCGTCAGCGCGCTGCTGCTGGCGGCGCACGCCAAGGTCCTGGCCGCGCTGTCCGGTGAACAGGAGGTCGTGACCGGATACACCGCCGGAGTGCGCGGCGAGCCCCTGCCGTGCCGTGTGTCCGTCGCCCCCAGGCCGTGGCGCGCCCTGCTGTCGGCCGCCGAACGCGCCGAGGCGGCGGTACTGGCACACCGGGAGTTCCCGGTGACGCGACTGCGGCACGAACTGGGCCTGACCGAGCCCCCGTACGACGTGGTGTTCGGGCCGTCGGCGGCCGAGCAGGACCGCGACGACGACGCCGTCGTGCGGGTGTGCTGGTCCGACCGGGGCGGGCGACTGGTGCTGCGCCTGCGGTACCGCACGGACGCCCTGGACGCCGGGAGCGCCGCCCGGATCGGCGGCTACCACCTCGCGGCCCTCAAGCTGATGACGGCCGACCCCGACGCCGACCACACCCGGCAGAGTCTGCTGTCGGCCGACGAGGTGCGCGAACAGCTCGACGGACTGGCCGGACCCCGCCGCCCGCTACCGGACGTACGGCCCCACCAGCTGTTCGAGCAGCGGGCGCGCACACACCCGGAGGCCGTGGCGGCCGTGCACGGCGAGCACGCGTGGACGTACGGCGAGCTGAACGCGCGCGCGAACCGGCTGGCGTGGGCGCTCCTGCGCCGCGGGCTGGGCCGCGAGGACGTGGTCGCCGTCGTCACCGAACGCACCCTCGACTGGCTGGCCGCCACCCTGGCGGTGTTCAAGGCGGGCGGCGTCTACCTGCCGGTCGAGCCGCACTTCCCGGCCGACCGCATCGCGGCGACCCTGGAACGCGCGGGGTGCCGGCTCGTCCTGGCCGCGTCCGGCAGCACCGGACACCTCGACGCGGCGCTGACCACCGTACCGGCGGAGAGACTGCTGATGGAGACGGCGTACGCGGAAGGGCACGCCGACACCGATCCCGGCGTGCGCGTCGACGCCGATCAACTGGCGTACATCTACTTCACCTCGGGGTCCACCGGTGAGCCGAAGGGCGCGATGTGCGAGCACGCGGGCATGCTCAACCACCTGCGGGCCAAGATCGGCGCACTGGGCATCGGCGAGGGGTCCGTGGTCGCGCAGACCGCCCCGCAGTGCTTCGACATCTCGCTCTGGCAGCTGGTGGCCGCCCTGCTGGTCGGCGGGCGCACCGTGCTGGTCGGGCAGGACGCGGTCGTGGACGTGGAACGGTTCCTGGACACCCTGGCCCGCGACCGGGTCAACGTCGCGCAGGTCGTGCCGTCCTACCTGGAGGTCGTGGTCGCGCACCTGGAACAGCGGCCGCGCGTGCTTCCCCACCTGCGGTACGTGTCGGTGACCGGCGAGGCGCTCAAACGGGAGCTCGTCCAGCGCTGGTTCGCCGTCCAGCCGGACGTCCCCCTGCTCAACGCCTACGGACTGACCGAGACGTCCGACGACACCAACCACGAACTCCTGGACGGCGTACCCGACCGCGTGCTGCTGGGCCGGCCGGTCGACAACGTCCACGTCTACCTCGTGGACGAGCGGCTGTCCCTCGTGCCGCTGGGCGCCCCCGGCCTGATCGCGTTCTCCGGGGTGTGCGTCGGCCGGGGCTACGTCAACGACCCCGAGCGGACCCGCGCGGCCTACCGCGCCGACCCCTACCGGCCCGGTGAACGCCTGTACCTGGGCGGTGACTGGGGCCGCTGGCACCCCGACGGGAAGCTGGAGTTCCTCGGACGCCGGGACAACCAGGTCAAGATCCGCGGCTTCCGCATCGAGATCGGCGAGATCGAGAACGCCCTGCTGCGGGTGGACGGAGTGCGGGACGCCGCGGTGGTCGTCGTCGAGCGGGCCGGCGAGAGCGCCCAGCTGGTCGCCTTCCACACCGGCACCCGCCGGCGGCCCGAGGCCCTGCGCGAGGAGCTGGCGACAGTGCTCCCCGCGTACATGATCCCCTCGGCCTTCCACTGGCGGGAGAGCCTTCCGCTGACCGCCAACGGGAAGACCGACCGCAAGGCCCTGACCGAGGCGGCCGGACGGCCGGCGCCGCCCACCGCACCGGACACCGCCGGCGCGGAAACCCTCAGCCCCGCCGAGCGGCGGCTCGCCGCCGTGTGGGCCACGCTGCTGGACGTGCCCGAGCATCTGATCGGCCCCACGAGTCACTTCTTCGAATCCGGCGGCACCTCCCTGTCGGCCGTCAGACTCACCCTGGCGCTCGACCGCGCGGTGTCCCTGAAGGACATCACCCGGCACCCGGTCCTCGCCGACCTGGCCGCCCTCCTGGAGGGCAGGGAACGGCCGCGCCCCCGACTGCTGCAGCCCCTGTGCGAAACGGCCGGCCCGCCGGAGTGCGTGCTGGTCTGCTTCCCGTACGCGGGCGGCAACGCGGTCAACTACCAGCCCATGGCCGACGCGTTGGCGGGCAGCGGAGTGGCGGTCCTCGCGGTGGACCCGCCCGGCCACGACCTGGGCGCGACCCCGGAGCCCTTCGCGTCGATCGCCCGGATCGCCGAGCGGGTCACCGAGGAGATCACCCAGGAGATCACCCAGGACAACACCGATGACATCGCCGAGGAGATCACCGCACGCGGCACGCCCCGAATCATGCTGTGGGGCCACTCGTCGGGCTGCGCCCCCGCCCTGGAGACGGCCAGACGGCTCCAGGAACGCGGCGTCCGGGTGACGCGCGTGTTTCTCGGTGCCCAACTGCTCGGCAGCGCCACCGACCGGAGCGCCGCCATCGACGAGCTGACCCAGCGCGGCGACCGAGAGATCGCGGCGCGGCTGGCCGAGGACAGCGGCTACCCGGAGCTCGCCGAGGTCAACGCACGGCACGCCGAACACATCGGTGCGGCCTACCGGCACGACTGCGTCCTGGCGCACCGCTACCTCCGCGCCGCGCTGCAGTCCCCGCCACCGGTGAGGCTGTCCGCGCCGGTCACGGTGGTCGTCGCCGCCGACGACCCGCACACGCGGGACTACGCCCGGCGCCACCTGGACTGGCAGCTCCTGGCCGAGCACGTCGACCTGTGCGAACTGCCCGACGGGGGCCACTACTTCCCGCGCACCCGACCGGCCGCGGCGGCACAGGCCGTCCTGACGACCGCCGTACCCCTGGCCTCCGGCTGAGCCTCGGCATTCCGCGCCCGGCCGGTCCCGCACGGATGACGAAAGGAAACCGAGATGACCTCCTCGTCCCTGGCAGCACCCTTCGACGTCAGCCTGCGACCGGACAGACCGGCGCTGCTGCACGTCGACCCGCCCGCCGACCCCGCACCGTGGGCGGCGCGGTACCGGGAGGCACTGCGCGCCCAGGTCACCGAACACGGGGCACTGCTCGTGCGCGGCCTCGGCCTGCGGGACGCGGACCAGGTCCGTGCCGTCTTCGCACGGCTCGCCGGGGAGCTGATGACGGAACGGGAGGCCTTCGCGCCCCGGGAGTCCCACGGTCCGGGGCTGTACTCCTCCGCCTCCTGGCCGGCCAACCAGCCGATGTGCATGCACCACGAGCTGAGTTACGCCCTGGACGTGCCCGGTCTGCTGCTGTGCGCCTGCCTGACCGCGCCCGCGGAGGGCGGCGCCACGGCGCTGGCCGACGCGGAGCAGGTCCTGCGGGCGCTGCCCGCCGACCTGACCGACCGGTTCGAGCGCGAGGGCTGGATCCTGACCCGCACCTACAACGAGGAGATCGGCGCCACCCTCGCTCAGTCGTTCGGCACCGAGGACCGCGCCGAGATCGAACGCTACTGCCGGGCCCACGCCATCGACTTCGACTGGCGGCCCGACGGCACCCTGCGCACCGAGCAGCGCCGCAGCGCCGTCGTCCAGCACCCCCTCACGGGCCGGCGCTGCTGGTTCAACCAGATCGCCTTCCTCAACGAGTGGACGCTGGCCCCCGAGGTGCGCGAGTACCTGGTGGACGAGTACGGCGAGGACGGACTGCCGTGCAACACCCGCTACGGGGACGGCACTGCGATCGGCGAGGACGTCGTACGGCTGCTCAACACGACGTACGAGGCGCACACCCGCCGCGAGCCCTGGCAGGACGGGGACCTGCTGCTCGTGGACAACATCCGCACCGCGCACAGCCGGGAGGCGTTCGCGGGGGAGCGCCGGGTGCTCATCGGCATGGCCGAGCCGCGGCGTCTGGCCGACGGCCGCCCGATCCCGGAGGCGAGCGAGCGATGACCGATCTCGTCACCTCGACCACCGAGGCGGCCGCCGACGGCCGGGCGCCCGCGCCGACGTTCGCCGTGATCTCCGGTCAGCAGGTGCACCAGGCGCTGGCCGGCCGCGAGCAGCAGCTCGTGGAGCTGGTGGAGGCCACCTACCGGCTGCACGGCGCGGGCCAGTCGGTCAACCCGCCGTCGTACTTCCTGAACTTCCCCGACCGTCCCCGGGCACGGATCATCGCGCTGCCCGCCTCCCTCGGCGGATCGATCCACGTGGACGGCCTGAAATGGATCTCCAGCTTCCCGGACAACGTGAACGCCGGGCTGCCGCGGGCCTCCGCCGTGCTCGTCCTCAACGATCCCGAGACGGGCTACCCGTTCGCCTGCCTGGAGAGCTCCGTCATCAGCGCCAGCCGGACCGCCGCCTCCGCCGCCCTCGCGGCCGACTGGCTGAGCCGCAACCGGCCCCGCCCCCGCCGGGTCGGCTTCTTCGGGACGGGCCTGATCGCCCGCTACATCCACACCTTCCTGGCCCGCACGGGCTGGACCTTCGACGCGATCGGGGTGCACGACACGTCCGCCGACGCCGCCCAGGGATTCTGCGGCTACCTGCGGCAGATCGGCGCGGACGAGCCGGTCACCGTCCACGACAGCCCCGAACGCCTCATCCGCTCCAGCGACCTGGTGATCTTCGCGACCGTCGCCGGCCGGCCGCACGTCACCACACCGACGTGGTTCGACCACCACCCGCTGGTGCTGCACGTCTCCCTGCGGGACCTCGCCGTCGAGATCCTGCTCGGCTCGGCCAACTTCGTCGACGACGTCGAGCACTGCCTGAAGGCCGACACCTCCCCCCACCTCGTCGAACAGCGCACCGGGAACCGTGACTTCCTCAACGGCACCCTCCACGACGTGATGCTCGGGCGGGCCGCACCGCCGCGCGACCGACCCGTGATCTTCTCCCCGTTCGGTCTCGGCGTCCTCGACCTCGCCGTCGGCAAGTACGTCTACGACGAGGTGGACCGGGCGGGAGACCTCCGGCTCATCGACGACTTCTTCCACGACCTGCGCCGCTACGGCTGAGACCACCGGTCCCAGCCGGCCCCAGGAGGTCAGCCGTGCCTGTCATATCCGCTCCCTACGCCTTCAACGAGGGCCACCTCTTCGTCGACCTGCGAGCGGTCTGCGGATACCCCCTCTACCTCAAGTGCGAGGGGTTCAACTTCGCCGGTTCCATCAAGCTGAAGGCCGCGAACGAGATGGTGGCGAGCGCCGAGCGCGACGGACTCCTGAAGCCGGACTCCATCCTCGTCGAGTCCTCCTCCGGAAACCTGGGCGTCGCGCTCAGCGTGATCGCCGCCAGCAAGGGCTACCGGTTCCTGTGCGTGACGGACTCACGCTGCAACCTGTCGACCAGGCTCCTGATGGAAGCCCTCGGCAGCGAGGTGCACGTCGTCGCCGACCAGGACCCCAAGGCCGGCTACCTCGGCAAGCGGATCGAGTACATTCGCTCGCTCTGCGCCTCCGACACCCGGTACGTGTGGCTCAGCCAGTACACCAATGCCGGGAACTGGTGGGCCCACTACCGTACGACGGCCCCGGAGATCGCCGGCCAGTTCCCGGAACTCGACGTCCTGTTCATCGGCACGGGCACCGCGGGAACCCTGATGGGCTGCGCACGCTACTTCCGCAACTGGCACCGCCCGGTACGGATCGTCGCCGTGGACAGCGCCGGCTCGGTGGCCTTCGGCGGGGAGGCGGGGCGCCGGATGATCCCCGGCCTGGGCATGAGCATGCGTCCGCCCCTGCTCGACGAGTCCTACGTGGACGAGGTCCTGCGCGTGGAGGAGATGGACACCATCCGCATGTGCCACCGCATGGCCCGGCACGGCTTCCTGTTCGGCGGCTCGACCGGGACGGTGGTCAGCGGCGCGACGGACTGGCTGGCCCGGCACAGCACACGAGGTCTCACCGCGGTGGCCATCGCACCGGACCTCGGCGAGCGCTACCTGGACACCATCTACCAGACCAACTGGGTCGAAGGCCTCTACGGCGAACACATCCTGGGCTCCGTGGAGAACTGAACCGTTCTCGCCGCCCCCCCGGCTGCCGCCGCCCGTTCCCCGGTAGCATCCACCGGACGACCAAGGGCCGGCGCGGCCACCATCCACCCCCCTGGCCCCGGTCCCGAGAAGTCGGAGACACCCAGCGGAAGGGCGGAACAGGTGAGCGCTGCTGCCTCTGGCGGGCGGGTTCTCCCCGCCCTTCCCGGTGACCCGTCCGGCATCGGTCCGTACCGGAGTGCTCCTCGCCGCACAGACCACCCAGGCACTCGGCGAGGACACCGGCCACGGAACGACGTCGGCCGCCGAACTCATCGCCGGGGGCTGGGACATGCCCACCCTGGACGACCCCGGCTGGCACACCCGCCCCGCACGCTCCCGCGAACGCCTGTACGCGGTGACCGTTGCCGCGGCCGTCGTCATCGGCAGCGCCGCCGGCATCGCCCTCTCCGCTGCGACGGGCGGTCCGGGCGGCCGGGAACGGCGCGGCGACCACAGCCGACGCACCGCAGGACCCCGCCCACGGCAAGCGCGGCTGCCGCCTCACGCCGGCCGCGCTCCGACACCGGGGCGAGCACACCGCGCGGCACGGACGAGAAGAACCCGGCGGAAGCCACCCTCGACACCTGGAGAGAGGCCCGCGCTCCCCGGAACAAGGCGGAGAACGACGTCCACGGTGCCATCGGCACCGGCCCCTGGCTGGACCCGGACACCTACCCCGACCTGGACAGTGAGATCACCTTCCACCCGTCCCGCGGCGAGGTCTATGTCGCGACGACCGGACACGACCCGCCTTCCGTCGCCGTCCAGGAGCTGGCCCGGACCGCCTGTCTCGGCCTGCGCGACCTCAGCGGCTTCTCCCCGGACTTCCCATACCGCGAGTACGTCCTCGTGGACGCGGCCCGCGAGGACGGACCGAGCATCGTCTGGGAGGACGACTTCCGCGCCAACACCGACTGCGAGACCTCCCTCACCGACCGCACCACCGAGGGCGAGGGGCAGGCCGCCGACTGGCAGCCCAGCGCCTCGGGGCTGCGGGCCGCGCAGATCCCCAGCGACGACGAGACGTGATCCGCGTCGCCGACGCCCTGGCCAACCAGATCTTCTCCGCGTGGCAGGGCAACTCCCGGATCACCACCGACCCCGACTGGCTCGGCCACGACAACATGTCCGTCGGCTTCGACCCCGGCACCCAAGTGGTCCACGTCTGGGCGCAGAAGCCCGCGTGGGACCGGTCCACGCGCGACGCCTGGGGCAAGCTCGCCGCCCGGGGAGTCCTGCGACGCGCTCCGCGACGAGGCGGAAACCTGGGCGGATTGGCCCTACACCCGTTACGCCGTCCTGAGCCTACGAGTCGGCCCGAACTTTTGCGACTCGGCCCGCGCCTGCACCCCGCCCCTGGCCGGCGGTCAGCCCATGCTCTTCGCGCCGTCCAGGGACTCGCGGATGATGTCGGCGTGCCCGGCGTGCTGGGACGTCTCGGCGATGATGTGCAGCAGCACCCGGCGCACCGACCACTCGGTGCCCGGCTCGTACCACGGGGCCGAGGGCAGCGGCTGGGACGCGTCCAAGTCCGGCACTGTGGCGACCACTTCGTCCGTACGGCGAGCCACCTCGGCGTACTCCTCCAGTACGCCGGCCAGGGTCTCGCCGGGCAGCAGCCGAAACTCGTCGGCCCGGCGTGCCCAGTCGGCCTCGGTCATGTTGCTCCAGTCGCCCAGCACCTTCGGCCCTTCCAGGATGAAGTTCACCCAGGACCGCTCGACGGACGCGACGTGCTTGATGAGACCGCCGAGGCACAGCTCGCTCACGGTGGTCCGCCGCGCGGCCTGCTCGTCGGTGAGGTCACGCGTGGTGAGGCGCAGGAACCTGCGGTGCTGAGCCAGCGTCTGCAGCAGGTCGGCACGCTCTCCCCGCACGGCGGTGGAGGACGGAGCGGAGCGCGCCGTGGAAGCGGTGGAAGTGGTGGAAGCGGTGGGGGCGCTGGCGGAATGCGTCGAGGTCATCGTCTCCGGCTTTCTGCTGTGTTCCGTGGACGAGCACCACGCTAGGAGCCCTCTAGGTCAGATCGTGTCCTAAAGCCGGGACTGCGGGACTCAACCGAGGGTGTGACCGCCGTTGACCTTGATGCGTTCGCCCGTGACGAAGGCCGCTTCCGGCGAGGCGAGGAACGCCACGGCGGCGGCCACGTCCTCCGGACGGCCCATGCGACCCAGCGGGACGTCGGCGGCGTAGGCGGCCAGGGACTCCGGGCTCGCTCCGGCGTGCCGCTCGACCGGGATCCAGCCCGGCGCGACGGTGTTCACCGTGATCCCGTACGGGCCGAGCGCCCGGGCCCAGCACTCGGTGAGGCTGTGCTGGGCGGCTTTGGCGGCCACGTACGCGGACATGGTGGGCAGGGCTCGCTCCAGCACGTCCGAGCCGATCTGGATGATGCGTCCGCCGCCGCGCTCCCGCATGGCCGGCAGCACCGCCCGCATCAGCAGGGTGGGGCTCTTGACGAAATACGTGAGCTGGGCGAGGTGGTCGTCCCACGTCACCGCCGCCGGATCCGACTCGGGCTGCGGACCGGTGGCGTTGACGACGAGCGTGGTGATCGGACCGAGCCGTGCCGTGACGTCCGCGACGAGCCCTTCGACGGCGGTCTCGTCCGTCACGTCGGCGGCGAACGCCTCGGCGGTCCCGCCCGCCGCGCGGATGTCCGCCACCACCCGCCGGGCCGCGTCGGCCCCCGACCGGTGACCGACGGCGACCGGGTGCCTGTCTGACGCGAGACGCCGGGCGATCACGGCTCCGAGACCGCGGGAGGCCCCGGTGACCAAGGCAGTACCGGGGGTGTTGTCCGTGTGTGTCATGTCGCCAACATACGGCGTGGAGGGACGCCCGGGTCACCGGCAGGAGCCCGCCGACGCGGAGCCTGTTCACAGCGGGGCGGCCGCGCCCCGCATGTCCGGCGGAAACCACGCCTGGAGGTTCTCGGGGTCGATCGGCATGGAGATGTGCTCGTGCGTGATCAGCCACCGGCCGTTCGTCCGCCGGAAGCACACGGTGGACCGGACCCAGATCGCGATGCTGAGCCCGTTCTTGCGGGTCCCGGAGTCCAGGTGGAGCATGTGCGCGAAGGCGATGTCCGCTTCGCTGCTCGCGATGGTGAGCCCGTGCGTCTCCAGGCTGATCGGGCCGTCGTACGCGTCGAACCACCGCAGGAAGTTGCGGCGGACCTCTTCGTGTCCCGTGAGGTGCAGCGGGGGAACGGCGTCGTAGTAGACGATGTCGTCCGAGTAGAGGGACATGAGCCGGTCGATGTCCTTGGTCCGGCTGGCGTCGACGCGGCGTTCCAGCAGGTCCCTGATGGCGGACTCGTGCGCGGTCATCGCGGTCTCTCCCTTTCGCGGAAGGTGGGGCATGAGGGGGTTGCGGCCATGCGGCGAAGCGATGTCGCTCCGGCCTTTACGACAGAGCGGCCCCACGGAATGTGAGGCGGGGCGCCGAGGTCAGGGCCGTGGCTGCTGCGGGTGCAGCGTCAGGTAGAGGCGCGTGCCCTGCGGCCGGTAGCCGACGCGCTCGTAGACGCGGCGGGATCCCTCTCCGGAGTACTCGAGCCAGACCGATCGTGCCCCCTGGGCGAACATCGCTCCGGTCAGCGCGGCGGTCACCGCGGCGGCGATCCCGCGGCCCCGGTAGGCGGGACGGGTGCCGACACCGAACAGTTCGGCGGTGCCTTCGGCCGGCGGCGAGCACGATGCCCCGCCGGCGCAACCGCCCTGCGGGGCGCGGACGAAGCGCACCGCGCCGCCGCTCAGCTGCGTGCGACGGAGTCTGGCGGCGCCCTCCGCGGACGGGGCGAAGACACCGCCGAACGCCTCGGCGAGCGCGGCGTCGAGCGCCGCGTACTCGGCGTCGGTGGTGGGGCGTTCCACGCGGGGGGAGCCGGCGGACCGGGGGAGTGCCAGCGTGTCCGCAGTGCAGACGAGGTAGGTGTGCACCGCCTCGGTGCCGAAGCCCGCCGCCCGCAGGGCCGGCTCCACAGCGGGCGCGGCCTCCGGCGCGAACTCCAGCCGGGGCAGCAGGCCGCGCTCCCGGAAGGCCGCGACGAGCGCGGCGACGTCCCGCCCGGTCGGCTCGGCGCCGGGCAGCGGGGTGGCGTAGTTGAGGTACGGGCTGTCGGTGTCGGGGTCGAAGCCCGCGACGAATCCGCCGGTCTCGACGACCACGGGGCGGCGGCGCAGGTTGGCAACGGCGAAGCTCTGGACCTGGTTGTCCATGGGGAAGTCGACCTCACGAGTCTCGGGGGAGCCCCTGGCGGACTCGGGGGCCGAGTCCGGGGGCATGGGAGAGCGGCGGTGCGCGAGGCACCGCGTCGTGGGGCCGCCGTGGCGAACAGCGTGGCAGGCCGAGGCTGCTGGAACCGCTGAGGAGCGGCCGGTCAGCTTCGGCGCCGACGGCGGCCACTGAGGGACGCCGCAATCATGGGCTTCGTTCCTTACCGTGAAGGTGTGCGCGAGGTCATGGAGCGCTGGTCACTGTTCCAGTCCCGCCGGGCGCGGGCAAGCGCTTTTCCGGCGCGGGCCCCGCGGTCTGACGAGCAGCCTGCGCGCGTCGCCCGGTCCCTGGCCGGGGTCCTTGGCCGGGGCCCGTTGGCCCGTCAGGCCTCCCGGCGCGCGTCGATGTCGGCGACGAGGGCCTCGATGCGGGTCCTGATCGCGTCGCGGATCGGGCGTACGGCTTCCAGGCCCTTGCCGGCCGGGTCCTCCAGGGTCCAGTCCAGGTACTTCTTGCCGGGGAAGACGGGGCAGGCGTCGCCGCAGCCCATGGTGATGACGTAGTCGGACGCCTGGACGGCTTCGGTGGTGAGGACCTTCGGCTCGGCGGCGGAGATGTCGATGCCGACTTCCCGCATCGCCTCGATAGCCGCCGGGTTGACCCGGTCGCCGGGGAGGGAGCCGGCGGAGCGGACCTCGATCCGGTCGCCCGCGAGGTGGGAGAGGAACCCGGCGGCCATCTGCGAGCGGCCGGCGTTGTGGACGCAGACGAACAGCACGGAGGCGAGCGGAGCGGACGGCATGCGTTCTTCCTTCACGAGGTCGGTTCAGACGAAGTCGGTTCCAACGAGGTCGGTCCAACGAGATCGGCCCCAACAAGGTCAGTCCCGACTGGTATCAGCCGGAGGTGATGTGACAGTATCAGCCCATGCTGACGTCAGTCGACAATGACCTGATCCGGGTGCTGGCCGACCCGCTCAGGCTCCGGATCGTGACCCTGCTGGCCCGCGAGACGCTGTGCACCACGCACCTGGTGGAGGAGACCGGCGCCAGGCAGACGAACCTGTCCAACCACCTGAAGGTGCTGCGCGAGGCAGGGGTGGTGGACACGGAGCCGTGCGGCCGGTTCACGTACTACCGGCTGAGGCCCGAGGTCATCGAGACGCTCGCCGGCCGGTTCGCCGACCTCGCTGCGACCGCCCGCGCCAACGCCGACACCAAGAGGGCCTGCCCGTGACCCGCCGCACCGCAGCGTACGAGCCCTCCAAACCTTCCGAACCCGCCGCAGCCGGGACGGCCACCGCCGCCCCGCCCGCCGGCCGCGACCGCGCCTCGGTCGTCGCGAAGCTCTCGGTCCTCGACCGCTTCCTCGCGGTCTGGATCCTCCTCGCGATGGCCCTCGGCCTCGGGCTGGGTCGCCTGGTGCCCGGACTGGACGGCGCCCTCGCCGCCGTCGAGATCGGCGGCATCTCGCTCCCGATCGCCCTCGGCCTGCTGATCATGATGTACCCGGTGCTGGCGAAGGTCCGCTACGACAGGCTGGACACGGTCACCGGCGACCGCAGGCTGATGATCTCCTCCCTGGTCGTCAACTGGCTGGTCGGCCCCGCCGTGATGTTCGCGCTGGCCTGGATCTTCCTGCCGGACCTGCCCGAGTACCGCACCGGCCTGATCATCGTCGGCCTGGCCCGCTGCATCGCCATGGTCATCATCTGGAACGACCTCGCCTGCGGCGACCGTGAGGCGGCCGCCGTCCTCGTCGCCCTCAACAGCGTCTTCCAGGTCCTGGCCTTCGGCGTGCTCGGCTGGTTCTACCTCGACTTCCTGCCCGGCCGGCTCGGTCTGGGCGACGGCGAGCACCTGGACATCTCCGTCTGGAAGATCGCGGCGAACGTGGTCGTCTTCCTCGGCGTCCCGCTGCTGGCCGGGTTCCTCACCCGCCGTATCGGCGAGCGGAGGCTGGGCCGGGAGACGTACGAGTCCGCCTTCCTGCCGAGGATCGGCCCGTGGGCGCTGTACGGCCTGCTCTTCACGATCGTCATCCTCTTCGCCCTGCAGGGGAGGACGATCACCTCCCAGCCGCTGGACGTGGCCCGCATCGCGCTCCCGCTGCTCGTCTACTTCGCGCTGATGTGGTTCGGCACCTTCGCGCTCGGCAAGGTCATCGGCCTCGGCTACGACCGCACCGCCACGCTCGCCTTCACCGCGGCCGGCAACAACTTCGAGCTGGCCATCGCGGTCGCCATCGCCACCTTCGGCGTCACCTCCGGCCAGGCCCTGTCCGGCGTGGTCGGCCCCCTGATCGAGGTCCCCGTCCTCGTGGCCCTGGTGTACGTCTCGCTGGCGTGGCGGCGCTCGTTCACGGCCGCGCGGTCCACCTCATGACGCCCCGCGTGGACGTGGTGGTGGCCGGCGGCGGCCAGGCGGGACTCGCCGCCGGCTACCACCTGCGCCGCCAGGGGCTGGACTTCGTCGTGCTGGACGCCGACCCGGCACCGGGCGGAGCCTGGCAGCACATGTGGGACTCGCTGCGCCTGTTCTCACCGGCCGCCCACTCGTCGCTGCCGGGCCGCCTCATGCCGGCCCGGCCCGGCGAGACCTACCCGGACGCCGGGCACGTCGTGGAGTACCTGGCCGACTACGAGAAGCGCTACGACCTGCCCGTTCAGCACGGCATCCGCGTCGAGGCCGTACGCCGCGACGGCGAACGGCTGCTGGTCGAAGCGGATGCGGGCACCTGGCGGGCCCGCGCGGTCGTCAGTGCGACGGGCACCTGGTCGCGCCCCTTCCTCCCGGCCGTCCCGGGCCGCGCCCTCTTCTCCGGCCGGCAGCTGCACACGGTGGACTACCGCCGTCCCGCCGACTTCGCCGGACAGCGCGTCCTCGTGGTCGGCGGCGGCAACTCCGGCGCGCAGATCGCCGCCGACCTCGCCCTGGCCGGCGACGTCGAGGTGATCTGGGCGACCCGGCGGCCGCCCCGGTTCCTGGCCGACGACATCGACGGCCGCGTCCTGTTCGACGTCGCCACCGCCCGCCGCCGCGCCCTCGACGAGGGTCGCACCGACACCGGGGGAGTGGCCGCGCTCGGCGACATCGTCGCCGTACCGCCGGTCCGCGCCGCCCGCGACGCGGGACTCCTCACCGCGCGGCCGATGTTCGCCCGTCTCACCGCCACCGGCGTCCAGTGGGCCGACGGCGGCCGCGCCGACGCGGACGCGGTCATCTGGTGCACCGGCTTCCGGCCGGCGCTCGCCCACCTCGCCCCTCTGGGCCTGCGCGGCCCGCGCGGCCGGATCGCGATCTCCGGCACCCGTGCCGTCGCCGAGCCCCGTCTGCACCTGCTCGGCTACGGCGACTGGACCGGCCCGGCGTCCGCCACGCTGATCGGTGCCGGGCGCCCCGCGCGGGACGCCGCCCGGGACATCGCGCGGCTGCTGAGCTGCTGAGCTGCTTAGGCGCCGTCCGCCGTCAGCCGAGCACCGCGACCGGCGGCGCGGACCTCAGTGGATCACCGGGCTGCGGCGTTCGAGGAGTACGACGTCACGCCAGCGGCCGTGGTGGCGGCCGATGCGCTCGCGGGTGCCGATGACGCGGAACCCGGCGCGCGCGTGCACGGCGAGGCTGGCCGTGTTCTCCGGGAAGACGCCGGACTGGATGGTCCAGATCCCCGCCCGTTCGGTGGACTCGACCAGGGCCGTGAGGAGCGCCGAGGCGACGCCCCGGCCGCGGGCCGCCGGGTGGACGTACACGGAGTGCTCGACCACGCCGGCGTAGGCGCACCGGTCGGAGACGCGGCTCGCGGCCACCCAGCCGAGCACCCCGCCGTGTTCGTCCACGGCGGCGAAGCGGTGCTCGGGCAGCTTCGCCGCGTCGAACGCCTCCCAGCCGGGAGCCGCGGTCTCGAACGTGGCGTCGCCCTCGTCGATGCCCGCCTGGTAGATGGCCAGCACCTGCTCTGCGTGGTCCGCCGTCAGCGGCACGATGAGCGTGCCCGCAGCCTGTGCGCTCACCGGCTCCCCCTCTCCTGTCCTCCCGCGTCAGACCGCTGCGGCCGGCAGCGTCAGCAGCTTGCCCATCGCGGCGAGCACGGACGGCTCGACCCGGTAGTAGACCCAGGTGCCGCGCCGCTCGGAGGTGAGCAGCCCGGCCTCCTTGAGCTTCTTCAGGTGGTGGGACACGGTGGGCTGGGACACGCCGACGTCGGAGATGTCGCAGACGCACGCCTCGCTGCCCTCGTGGGAGGCCACGGCGGAGAACAGCCGCAGCCGCACCGGGTCGCCGAGCGCCTTGAACATCCTCGCGGCCACCTCCGCCTCCACGGCGGTCATCGGCCGCTCGGTCAGCGGCGGGCAGCACGGCACCACGCCGTCGGCAGCCGCACGGTCGGGGGCATCCAGCAGCGGCAGCACTCTCGTATTCGACATGTGCCTATGTTGACACGCGTCGAAGCAGGTGGGCGAGGAGGTGGGGTTGCCCAGTTCTTCGATTTCGACGTCTGTCTATGTTGACGGTCATCGAAACAGGTGTCAGGCTGTGAGCACAAGACATCGACAGGTCTCGAAGTAAGAGAACCCGTGCGGAAGGACCCACCATGGCCACCCCCAGCGACCTCCCCGTCGTCGTGATCGGCGCCGGACCCACCGGCCTGGCCGCCGCCGCCCACCTGACCGGCCGCGGCATCACCCCGCTGGTCCTGGAAGCCGGTCCGGTCGCGGGTGCCGCGGTGCGCGACTGGGCGCATGTGCGCCTGTTCTCCACCTGGGGCGAAGTCGTCGACCCGGCCGCCGAGAAACTGCTGGCCCCGACCGGCTGGACCCGTCCCGATCCGGCGGCCTGCCCCACCGGCGGCGACTGGGCGGAGCGGTACCTTCAGCCGCTGGCCGACGCCCTCGGCGACCGCGTCCGCGTCGGCGCCACCGTCACCGGCGTCTCCCGGGCCGGCCGCGACCGGATCGTCGACGCCGGCCGCGAGGCCCAGCCCTTCGTCGTGCACGTCGCTCACGCCGACGGCCGTGAGGAGCGCGTCCTCGCCCGCGCGGTGATCGACGCCTCCGGCACCTGGACCACCCCGTCCCCGGCAGGCGGCAGCGGCCTGCCCGCGCTCGGCGAGAAGACGGCGGCCGACCGCGTCACCTACCGCGTCCCGGACCTGCGCGACCCCGCCGTCCGCGCCCGGTACGCCGGCAAGCGCACCGCGGTCGTCGGCTCCGGCGCCTCCGCGTTCACCGCGCTCGCCGGCCTCGCCGACCTGGCCAGGTCCGAGGACGGCGCGGACGGCGCGGACACCAGGGCGGTGTGGATCCTGCGCCGGGGCATCTCCGGCTCCACCTTCGGCGGCGGCGAAGCCGACCAGCTGCCCGCCCGCGGCGCCCTAGGCCTGGCGGCCAAGGCCGCCGTCGACGACGGGTACGCCGACGCGGTCACGGGCTTCCGCACCGAGGCGATCGAACGCGACGGCGACGGACGACTCGTCCTCGTGGGCGAGGACGGCCGGCGGCTCCGGCCGGTCGACGAGGTGATCGTGCTGACCGGGTTCCGTCCCGACCTGTCCTTCCTCTCCGAGATCCGCCTGAGGCTCGACGAGCGCCTTGAGGCCCCGGTCGAGCTGGCCCCGCTGATCGACCCGAACCAGCACTCCTGCGGCACGGTCTACCCGCACGGCCACCGCGAACTCTCCCACCCCGAACAGGGTTTCTACCTGGTGGGCATGAAGTCCTACGGCCGCGCCCCCACCTTCCTCGCCATGACCGGCTACGAGCAGGTGCGCTCCGTCGCCGCCGCCCTCGCCGGCGACCTCGACGCCGCCGACCGGGTGGAGCTCACCCTCCCCGAGACCGGGGTCTGCGGCGGCGCCGGCCTGTTCGACGCCCCCGACGCCCGGCAGAGCGACGGCGGTTGCTGCGCCGCGCCCGAGCCGCGCCTCGTCCCGCTCGGCGCGCCCACGGCAGCGGCGGTGAGCACCGGCGAGACGCCGGCGGGCGGCTGCTGCGGCTCATGACCCGCCTCGGCACCGAGCCGGCGGGGCCGCGACCGGAACAGGGGACCGGTCGCGGCCCCGGCACCCGTCGCGGGGCGTTAACCGCCCTCGCCGCGCCAACGGCGGCTGCTCACGAAGGAGTCGATCGGGTCCAGGACGCCTCAGGTGCGAGGGATCTGGCAGGCGCCGCTGCCCTCCTGGCCCTTGGGCGGCGGGGACTTCTCCGGCCAGGCGAGTCCCACGAACGTCGGCTGTTCGCCCCGTACTTCGGGATCGAGCCGGACCACGGCGACGGCCTTGTTGTAGGCGTTGCCCTGGTTGTCGATGCAGATCCAGCCGCTCGCGCCGTCCACCTTGTGCACGCCCCGCAGGGCGTTCCAGTCGGTTCCGATCTCCCGCAGCGTCGGGATGTCGTGGCTCTTCCGGCCCTCGGCGTGCAGCCGGATGCCCGCGATGGCGGTCTTGGCGGCGTCGTGCACGGAGACGGTGCGGGAGTCGTAGATGTCGGCGGGGCCGATCGGCCCCACGGGAGGCGGTGCCTTAAGGCGCCGCATCAGCTCACGGACCGCTTCCGGGGAGCCGCCGGTCGGGGGTGGCGCGGGCCGCTTGCTGAGCCAGCCGTCGGGGTGCGAGATGGAGGTGTAGAGGACGCTCACCTTGCCCTCCCACCTGCCGCCGTCGCCCTGCAGCCCGCGCAGCGCGTCCCAGTCCAGCTTCTCGTCGGCGTACAGCGTGGACGCGCCGGAGCCGCTGACCACCGTGAACGGCTCCTGCTTGCACGGGCGGTTCCTGGCCAGCTCGTTGAGGAACTGCCGCAGATGGACGGGGCGGCCCGCGAAGTAGACGGTGTTCACCTGCGGCCGCAGCACGCAGATGTCCGTGGCCATGCGCTTGAACTCGCTGGACAGACCGCCCTCGACGTCCGTGCCCTCGGACTCGAAGGGCATCGGCTCGTGCGGCGACCTGTGCAGCTTGCGCTCGTAGGCCTGCAGCAGCGACTCGTTGTACGGGTCGCGCCGGGTGTCCTTGACGAGGATGGCGTGTTCCAGGTCCAGCCTCTTGTCGAAGTGCGCGAGCGCGTTGGCCTGGTCGCTGTTGGTGGGCGCGATCCGGGCGAACAGCGGGAAGCCGGTGAACTCGTCGCCGGTGATCGGACCGCCCACGACCGGGATCTTCTTCTCCTTCGTCAGATACGCGATGGCATCGGCCGTCGCGTCCACGCTGAGGTCGAACCCGAAGACGGTACGGAGGTTGTGCTTCTCGTCCCGGGCCATCTCGGCGAGCCGGTCGGCGACCGGGCGCCACTGGTCACGGTTCTTGCCCGGGTTGGCGAGCACCAGGCGGATCTTCGGGTGCTCGCCGCCGCTCCGCTTCTCGGCCGCGGTGGCGCCGTTGGCGAAGTACTGCGCGATGTACGCGCCCTGCACCTCGTGCAGGATCTGCCGCCTGACCTCCTCGTGGTCGGAGGTCATCGGGATCATCAACGCGATCGTGGCGTGCGGCTGACCGTCGATCCGGTCGTTCTCCTCCTTGATCCGCGCCATCACCGCGGCGAGGTCGTCCATGAAGGGCTTGCCGCCGCCGTCGCTGACGCCGATGCACTCGCCGTTGACGGTCGTCAGGCCCGGCCCGCACGGGTCCGGCTCCTCGGGGCCGAACCTGTCCCACACGTACCAGGCGGCCAGCAGGGCGAGGACCACGCCCACCGCCATGGCCGCCAGGGTCACCGGGCCGGCGCCGGGGCCGGGTCTGGCCGGAGTGTCTGTCACTGACCCTCCTCTGACGTGGCCGGCCGCGACCCGGCTGCCGTTCCCCGCACCGTCACCCGCACCAGCCTCCGCTCGCGCGCGTCGCCCTCCAGGCGCAGCGCCCAGGTGTCGAGGACGCTTTCGAGCTCGTCCAGGGGAGCGGCCGCGAGCCGGGCGCCGGCGTCGTCGTCGCTCACCACCAGCACCACCGGGTGGGTGATCGTCCGCCGCCCCACCACACGGCGCAGCGTCCGGTGGGCGGCGAGGTAGGTGTCGAGCACGGCCCGGCCCTCGGCGTGGTGCACCTGGAGCAGCATCAGCGGGGGCTGGTTCCGGTTGAGCCGGCGCAGCAGGCCGTACTGCGCGTCGATGTCCGCGAGGAAGGCGGCGATGAGGTACTCGTTCCGGTTGGCCACCCGCGACGCCTCCTGACGGGCGGCCTCCGCGCGGACCTCGTCCGGGTCGTCGGGGCGCGGCGGGCGCGGCCGGAAGAAGTAGAACAGGCGGATGGCGATCGCCTCCCGGTTGGAGAAGGCGCCGCCCTTCGGCACTCTCAGCGCCCGGCCCCACCACCGCAGGGCCACCCGGTCCGGCCGCGGACGACCGGTCAGGAAGCGCACCACCGTGGACAGCACCGCCAGCACGGCGCCCACCATGCCACCCGCCGACAGCGGCGGCTCCAGCTCGCGGAGCAGCTGTTCGCGGCCGACGGCCTCCTCCTCCTGCTCTCTGCTGCCCAGATGGCGCACCAGGGCGCGGTGCGCGTGCTGCAGCCGGTCCAGACCGAGGTCGGCGTGGTCGGCGGCCCAGGTGTGGGCGAGCAGCCCGAGATGGAAGCGGGGGAAGGCCGGACGGCGGCGGCCCGGAGGGCCGTTCAGGCCGGACATGCGGGTCGACAGATACCAGAAGGACTCGGCCACGCCCTTGTCGACCGGGACCTCCGGCACGTTCACCGGCAACCGCCCGGAATACGTCTGGCGCAGTTTCCACAGGAGGTCGTTCTGCTGGGTCCGGTCCAGGCCCACGACCTCGATGACCGGCGGACCGCCCTTGCGCCGCAGCCTGCTGCCCACGCTCCGCCGGTGCCGCGGTTCCATCAGCAGACCCGAGATGATGCGGGCCAGGAGACGCTCGTACTCCACAGGCTTCCCCCGTCCTCTCGGACCTCACGCGTCCGGCATTCCTGTGTCGTTGGCGGCCATAAATATACGCAGCGTCCAGCGCCGGCAAGGGGAGAACGGTGAGGCTGCGGTGATTGGCCTGATCTCGTGCTTACTTCGGGAGGAAGCGTTCGTGCCGTCCCACGCCTGTACGCGCGTCGGCGCGGCGGTGTACGGTCTCGGGCCGATGGGCTTTGGGAGCGCTCCCATCGCACCGTTCCCCCTTCGCACGAGAGGAACGCTGTGAAACGCATAGTGGCCTTACTGGCGACCTGCGCGACGGCCTTGGGCCTGACCGCGCTGGCCGGCCCCCAGGCGGCGGCCGCCACCGGCTGCAGAGTCGACTACACGATCACCAGCCAGTGGCAGGGCGGCTTCCAGGCCGGAGTGAAGGTGACCAACCTGGGCGACCCCGTCAGCGGATGGACGCTCAAGTTCGCCCTGCCGGACGCCGGACAGAAGCTCGTCCAGGGCTGGAACGCCACCTGGTCGCAGTCGGGCTCCACGCTCAGCGCCACCGGCGTCGACTGGAACCGCACGCTGGCCACCGGCGCGACGGCCGACCTGGGCTTCGTCGGCTCCTTCACGGGCGCCAACCCCAAGCCCACGGCCTTCACGCTCAACGGGGTCGCCTGCACCGGCTCCGTCGAGGAGGAGCCCCCGCCGGACCCGGGTGACGGCACCCCCGTCTCCGTCAACGGACAGCTCCACGTCTGCGGTGTGCACCTGTGCAACCAGTACAACCGCCCCATCCAGCTGCGGGGCATGAGCACCCACGGCATCCAGTGGTTCAGCAAGTGCTACAACAACGCGTCCCTGGACGCGCTGGCGAAGGACTGGAAGTCCGACCTGTTCCGCATCGCCATGTACGTGCAGGAGCAGGGCTATGAGACCGACCCGGCCGGCTTCACCAGCCGCGTCAACAGCCTCGTCGACATGGCCGAGGCGCGCGGCATGTACGCCCTGATCGACTTCCACACCCTGACGCCGGGCGACCCCAACTACAACCTCGACCGCGCCAAGACGTTCTTCGCGTCCGTCGCCGCCCGCAACGCCGCCAAGAAGAACGTCATCTACGAGATCGCCAACGAACCCAACGGCGTCAGCTGGACGGCCATCAAGAGCTACGCCGAGCAGGTCATCCCGGTGATCCGGGCCGCCGACCCCGACGCCGTCATCATCGTCGGCACCCGCGGCTGGTCCTCCCTGGGCGTCTCGGACGGCTCCAACGAGACCGAGGTCGTCAACAACCCGGTCAACGCCTCCAACATCATGTACGCGTTCCACTTCTACGCCGCGAGCCACAAGGACAACTACCGCGCCGCGGTGAGCCGGGCCGCAACGCAACTGCCGCTGTTCGTCACCGAGTTCGGCACGGTGACCGCCACCGGCGGCGGCACCATGGACCGGGCGAGCACCACCGCCTGGCTGGACCTGCTCGACCAGCTGAAGATCAGCTACGCGAACTGGACGTACTCCGACGCCAACGAGAGCAGCGCGGCCTTCAAGCCCGGCACCTGCAACGGCACGGACTACAGCGGCAGCGGCGTACTGACCGAGTCCGGGACCCTGCTCAAGAGCCGTATCAGCACCCCCGACAGCTTCCCCACCGGCTGACCCCCGCCCGGCGGGGCTCCGGATCGCCCGGAGCCCCGCCGGACCTGCGCACACCCCTCTGGCGGCGGCGGGCCGCCGACAGGACCTTCACCCGGCTCCCCGCTGGCGCGTCCGCGCCGCCTCCGGCTCGGCGACGCGGTGACAGAGCAGCAGGCAGACGTCGTCGTCGCGTTCGGAGTCGTGCAGCATCGGCTTCAGGATGGACTCCGTCGCGGCTTCCAGGTCCTCCAGCTCCGCCGGGCTCACCGCGGCCAGCGTCTGCGCGAGCCGCTCGATGCCGGGGTCGATGCCGCGCGCCCGCCGCTCGACCAGTCCGTCGGTGTACAGGGCGAGGGTCGAGCCCGGCGGCAGTTCGGCGGAGTGATCCTCGTACGTGAAGGGGAGGGGCACGCCGAGCATGACGCCGGGCCGGGCGTCGAGCAGGCGCACCGTTCCCTCCGGTGACCGTGCCACGGCCGGCGGATGGCCGGCGGCGGCCCAGACGACACGCGGATCGTCGGGGTGGAAACGGGCGACCAAAGCGGTCGCGTACAGCGAGGGCTGCTGATGGCACAGCATCCGGTGCAGCCGGGTGAGGATGCGGGCGGGGCTGTCGTCCTCGACGGCGTAGGCGCGCAGCGCCGTGCGCAACTGGCCCATCATCATGGCCGCGTGCAGACCGTGCCCCGTGACGTCCCCTATGACGGCGAGCAGGCTGCCGTCGGGCTGGACGAAGGCGTCGTACCAGTCGCCGCCGATGTTCAGCCCGTGGGTGGCGGGCAGATAGCGGGCGGCCAGCCGTACCCCTTCCGTGATGGGCAGGTCGGTGAGCTGCGCGCGCTGCAGCGCCTCGGCGGTGTCGCGGTGCTGTTCGTAGCGGCGGGCGTTGTCCAGGGCGATGGCCGCGCGCCGGGCCAGCTCGATCAGCATCACGGTGGTGTCGGCGTCGAAGCGGGAGCCGGACGAGGTGAGGCTCAGCACGCCCTGCACGCTCCGGGACATCAGGGGGATGCAGAGCAGGGGCCGGTCGGGGGCCAGCGCGGACGGCGGCAGGTCGTCGACGTCGGGCAGCCCGCCGGGGTGGGCCGCCGCGTGCTGCGGGCGCCCCGTGCGGGCGGCGGTCACGGCGGCGGCCGGCCGGGCCCTGACGGGCGGCGCGGTGTCGTCGTCGAAGAGCCAGACGTCCACGTGCGCGGCGTAGTCCGGGACGAGCAGCCCGGACAGGCGCTTGACGATGTCCTCGTGGTCGAGTGACGCGGTCACCGCGGCGCTGGCGTCGGCGAGGAAGGTCAGCAGCCGGCGGGCTCGTTCCGCTTCGGCCCGCGCGGCCCGCTCGGCGTCCAGGGTCGCGCGCTGGCCGCGTGCCGCGGCGTCCAGTTCGGCGTGCAGGGCCAGCACACCCTGGTTGGTGTGGTGCAGCTCCTCACGGTGGAACCGGACCAGTTCCTCCTGCTCGTCGAGCGACGACAGCACGTGCGCGGTGCTGTCGTCCGCGGCGAGCAACGCCTCGGCCAGCGCGGCCTCGTCCAGGGCAGCCGGATCGCATGGTGCGGCGGCACCGCTGGGGGCGGCCGGCTCGTGCCAGGGCACGGTGAGTTCCCACGGCGGCCGTTCCTGTGGAGGATGGCCGGCCGGTCGTACGGCGATCCGCACGGTGCCGTCGGTGTCGCCGGCGGGCGGCCGCCTCTCCACCAGCACGTCCCACGTCTCACCGCCGGCCAGGCAGCGGCGCAGCTGTGCGGTGAGGGCGCTGAGCGACCGCGCCTGTTCGAGCACCGGCAGGCCGGCCCGCGCCGCGAGGCGGGCGGCGAGGGCGCGGACGCGAGCGGCGTCGACCGCCGTGCTGATCTTCCAGGCGTCAGGGCAGGCGGTCATGGGCGTCCGTCCGGCGGTCGGGGCAGAGTACGGCCACGCTGGTGTCGTCGCGCGGCGGGCTCGCGGCGCTGCTGGCGTCGCGCAGGACGACCGCGGCCACCACGGCCGGATCGTGGGCCGGGAGTCCGGGGTCGCCGGGCGGCGTCCAGCGGCTCGGCAGGCCGTCGCTGTGCAGGACGAGCAGACTGTCCGCGGTCCACGGCGCCTGCTGGAGCGGCACGGAGGCGGGGAACCGCGCGCCGACGATGCCGGGCTGCGAGATGAGCGGCTGCCAGCCGTCCGGGGTGCGCAGCCGGGCGCCGACGTTGCCGACACCGGCGAAGTGCAACCGCCCGGTGCCGGTGTCCAGTTGGGCCACCGCGACGGCCGCGCCCCTGGTGTGCCTCAGCCGCTCGTGCAGACGTCGCAGGATGTCCGCGGGAGGCAGAGCCGCGAGGCGGCGCAGCTCGTCCAGGGCGGCGGAGGAGGCCCGCGCAGCCGGGACGCCGTGGCCGAGACCGTCGGCGAGGACCAGGGTGAGCAGCGCCCCGCACCGGATCCAGCCGAAGGCGTCCCCTGAGTGCTCCGCCCCGGCCAGGGCGAGATTGACGCCGCCCACCCGCGGTCCCGCCGGCGCGCGGGAGGGCGCGTGCGGGGCGGCGGGCAACGCGCCGACGCGGGCCACGGCCACGGTGCCGCGGCCCCGGCGGCTGTGCAGGTCGAAGTCGTCGGACACGCGCAGACAGGTGCCCAGACCGGCGCCCAGCGATGAGGCGGCGGTGGTGCGGCCGTCCCGTATCGCCTCGGCGACATCGCCGATGCCCGGGCCGTGGTCGACGGAGACGATCTGCACCGCACGATCCGCGGCCTCGTTCGTCGTGTCCGGCTCTTCGACCAGGTTGATCACCATGCGTCCTCCGTCGGCGTGTTTGAGGAGGTTCGTCGCCAGTTCGGTGGCCACCAGTGCGGCGGCGGCCGTGCGCGGCGCGCCGAGATTGGCCTCGGCGCAGGCGGCCTCGGCGGCCACCCGGACGTCCCTGACCCGGGTGGAGTCGTGCACCGGAATGTCCCACACCCTGGTCATGCCGCACCCGCGCGGGGGGAGGGCAGGGCACAGCTCCAGGCGGTGACCGTGACGGTGGTGCGGCGGTCGGTCGACGCCGGCGCGGTATCGCGGCTGCCGGGGCCGTCGTCGGTGAACGACAGCCGCGGCCCGGGCCGTGGTGTTCCGTTCCGCGCAGTCCTCTCCATGCGCCCCCCGCCGCCGTGGACGAGGGTGTCGCGGGCCGGTTCGCCGGCGGCGGTGACCGGTTCGGTCCGCCGCACCGGACCGCAGCCGGGGACGAGCGCGGCCTGCCGGACCCGTTGCCGTACCCCGGCGGGGCCGGCGTCCGAGCCGATGGGCGGGGTCGACTGAGCGGTGAGGCGGCCGGCCGGCGTCATGGGCCCTCCCGCGGAGGCTCCGGCGGGCCGGCCGACGGAGGCCGGCCCAGCAGGGTCAGCGCCATGTCGACATGCAGCGCGGTGGTCACCTGCGGCAGGCTGAGCCCCAGCTCGACCAGCGTGATCGCCACGGCCGGCCGCATACCGGCCAGCACCGTGCGAGCCGCCATCAGCGACGCGCCGGCCGCGATCTCGGCGAGCACCCGGCCGAGGAACGAGTCGACGATATCCACCCCGGAGATGTCGATGACCACGCCGCTCACCGGAGTGGGGCTGTGTGCGATCCGCCGCGTGACGTCGTACTGGAGCTGTTCGGCCGCCGCGTCGCCCAACTCGCCCTGCAGCGTGACCAGCAGGATGTCGCCCAGTGCCAGCACGGGCACCGGGGCCGCGGAGTCCGCGCAACGCGCGGAGGGGCCGCTCACCGCGGGCTCCCACCCGACGAGGCCCGCGGGGAGACCACGATGCCCAGCCGCCCCAGCGCGTAGGCCAGGGCGTCGGCCAGATCGGTGCGGGTGACGACCGACCCCAGGTCGATGCCGAGGTGGACGATGGTCTGGGCGATCGCGGGCCGGATGCCCGAGACGACGCACTCGGCACCCATCAGCCGGGCCGCGGCCACCGTCTTCATCAGGTGCTGGGCGACCAGGGAGTCGACCGTGGAGACGCCGGTGATGTCCAGGATGGCGTACTCGGCGCGCTGGTCGACGATGGCCTCCAGCAGGCTCTCCATGACCACCTGGCTGCGGGCGCTGTCCAGCGTGCCGACCAGCGGTACGGCGACGACGCCCTCCCAGAGCTTGATGACCGGGGTGGCCACCTCCAGCAGCTGCTGGCGCTGCCGGGCGATCAGCTCCTCGCCCGCGCTCAGCGCCGTCTCCATCACCACCAGGCGCAAGGTGCCCATCAGTACGGCCAGGGCCAGGGCGCACTCCTGTGCCGGCGCCGCGTCCGGGTCCTCGAACTCCCCGCGCAGCAGCTGGCCGACCGGCGCGCGCAGAGCGGCGACCTCCTCGGCGATGCGGGCGGGCGACGACCCGGAGCGGGAACGGGCGGCCGCCATCCGCCCCAGCTGGTCGCGCACCGCCGCGAACCCGGGGGCGCCGATGTCGTCCAGCCGCCCGGCGGCCGCGGCCTCCGAGAGGGCGTCCACCACGGCCCTGCAGGCGTCCACCGCCTCGTCGCGCGAGACCGAGAACACGCTCCGGAAGAGCTGAGCGTCCGCCCAGCGCTGGGCGATCTGCTCCCGCCGCCTGCCGAGGAAGCCGCTCAGCTCCAGCGCTGCCGCCGCGGTGGTCGCTTCTTGCTCCGACACTGACTCTCCCTGCTGTCCGGGCTCCGGCGGCCGCCGGTCGGCGTTTCCTCAGTCAATACTTGCCGTATGACAAACATTAGCGGCGCGGCTGCGGTGCGAACAACACGCGGCCGCGAGCGCGCGGCCGATGCTCACGACATGCCCGGTCAGCGGCCGTGCCAGTCCAGGCAGACCACCAGAGCGTCGTCGTCCGGGACGGAACCGCTCCGATGACCGGTCAGTTCGCGCAGGACGGCGCGCGGCACCTCCGCGGCGGGCAGCAGCCGGGTGGACTGGATCGCCCGGTTCAGCGCCGCGTCCCCGTATGTCTCCCCCTCGGGCGAGGCGACGGAGTAGACCCCGTCGCTGACGAAGACGAGCCGGTCGCCGGGCTCCACCCGGAACTCCTGGGCGACGTAGTCGGTCTCCTCGAACATGCCGAGCGGCAGCTGGGCGTCGAACGTGATCCGCTCCACGGACTTGCCGCGCACCCGCAGCAGCTGCGGGGAACCGGCGTCCACGACCGACGCGCGCCCCGTGGCCAGATCGAAGTCGAACATCAGCGCCGACAGGTAACGGCGTCCCCGGTAGTGGGCGTAGATCGCCTGGTCGGCCAGGGCCGCCTGGTCCGCGAGGGGAATGCCGGCCCGGCGGGCGTTGCGCAGGGCGTTCGTGGCCAGGCTGGTCAGCAGGGAGGCCTCTATGCCCTCGCCCATGCCGTTGGTGACGTACAGCGTCAGCCGGTCGGCGGTCGCGGACCAGTCGAAGTTGTCGCCGAAGATCGCGTAGGCGGGCTCCAGCTGGGCGCCGAGGTCGTACTCGGGCCGCGAGCAGGAGCGGCCGGGCAGCAGCTGCCACTGCATCTCGGCGGCGAGGGTGAGCCGGTCCTTGCGCCGCGCCTGGAGGTAGATGTCGGTGTCCCGCTCGGCGACGATCACTTCGTGGCCGAGTACGTCCGCCACCTCGGCCAGCTCCTCCAGGCAGCCGTCCGCGTACTCCGGTCCGGGCAGGATCACCGACAGCACTCCGAGCCGGTCGCCGCGGACGGTCACCGGCAGGTGCGCGCGCACCCTGCCGTCCCCGACGGGCTCCACGAAGGGCTTCTGGGCCCCGAAGGCACGGCCCGCGGCGCTGCTGTGGGCGGACACCGGTTCCGTGGTGTGCGGCAGCACCGAGACCGGCTGGAGCACGGTCAGACCGTAGTCGGCCAGGAACAGCTCGACGGACTCCGCCGCGTACTGCTCCATCAGCACACGCCGGACGGCGTCGAGCAATTCGTGCGGTGCCGCCGTGCGCAGGGCGCGTTCAGCGGTCACAAATCTGTTCACGATAGGGAATACACCGATCCTTCGTCTGTCGCCTGCCGGCCTCACCGGGCGGGCGAGGCCGTTCAACGGTCTGTGGGGGTCTCACGGGCGCACGAGGGCTGCGGGCCACACAGGGCCTCGCGGACCGTACGGGGTGTCGCGGACCGTACGGGGTGTCGCGAACTGGGGGGGGTGACGGACCGTAGGGGATCTCGGGGACCGTACGGGGCCTGCGGGCGCTCGGGGTCGCCAAGCCGCACGGGGCCTACGGACCCACGGGCACTACGGGACTATGGGGCCGACCGGGCCCACGGGTCGACGGGGCGTATGGACCGCACAGTGGGCTCCGGAGCACCCGGTCCACCCGGTCCAACCGATGCAGCCGGGCCAACCGATCCAGCCGGGCCAGCCGGTCCACCCGGGCCGACGCGGCCGCCTAGTACGCTGGCCGGGATCCGAGTGCCTGCGAGAGTGTGACCGTGACTGCCTTCCACCCCCGCCCAGAACCCGACGAGGTCGCCCGGGTGACCTCGACGGCCGCGGAGCTGCTGGAGGTCCTGTGGGGCCGGGCCTCCACCGCACCCGCGTCCGCCTCCCAGCTGCGGGTCCTGCTGATCCTGGAACACCACGAGGGCATCAACCTGAGCACTCTCGCCGAGTCCCTCGCCTCCACGCCGCCCTCCACCAGCCGCCTGTGCGACCGGCTCCAGGCGGCCGGATTCGTCGAGCGCGCGGTCAGCCCGGCCGACCGGCGCGAGGTACGGCTGCGGCTGAGCAGCCGGGGCCGCGCCTTCCTCGCCGACCTGCGCGTCCGCAGGCAGAAGGAGCTGCGAGCGGTCCTCTCGCACATGCCCGCGGCCAAGCGCGTGGCGCTCCTGGAGGGCCTGGACGCCTTCTGCGCCGCCGCCGCGACGCGGATACGTCACGGCGCGGCGGACTCCGACGCCAGGACGGCCTGAGTCCCCGGCCGCCGGGCCGGGTCTTCCCACACCACCTGACGGTGACCGACTGTCTGTGCTCCTCATGAGGGTCGGTTACCCCCTGAACCCGGGGATGCGACCTGCCGAACCCGCGGGTGACGAGAGCCACGGGCGCCACCGCCTCGTCACGAAACCCCCTCCGGCCACCCGGAGGGGGTTTCGTCACACGCATCCGGGCGGCCGCGCGGAGGCCGTCTCACCTCACGCCACGGCGGTTCCCTCCAGCTCGACCATGAGGTCGGGAAGCGCCAGCCGGTTCACCCCGAGCATCGTCGTGGTCGGCGCCACCCCGGCCGCGCCCAGTCGTGACGCCAGCACGCCGTAGTGCTCGAACAGCCGGTCGACGTCGGTGGTGTAGACGTTCAGCCGGACGAGGTTCGCGAGGGACATGCCGGCCTCGGCGAGCACGGCCTCCAGATTGTCGACGGTCAGCGCCAGCTGCGCCGCCATGTCCCCGGCGTGCCGGGGCGTGCCGTCCGCCCCGGTCGCGGCCTGCCCGGAGCAGTACAGGGTCCGGGTCTGCCCGGCGACGACCTCCCCCTGGCTGTAACCCAGCTCCACCGACCACGGCCACGGGTTGACCGTCGATCGCTCCATCGCCACATCAGCTCCCTTCGTCTCGTGTGTCACCTCCGGTGCCACGTCGACAAGCCTCTCCGCGAAACATGACATCCTCCGTCACGTATCTCGCTAGCGTTTTCGCATGCGTGCCGACCGACTGATCTCGCTGGTGCTGCTGTTGCGTCAGCGCGGCCGGCTGACCGCGGCCACCCTCGCCCGCGAGCTGGAGGTGTCCACCCGCACCGTGCTCCGCGACATCGAGGCGCTGTCCGCGGCCGGTGTGCCGGTCTACGCCGAACGCGGTCGTCGGGGCGGCTTCGCGCTGCTGCCCGACTTCCAGACCGACCTCACCGGCCTGAACCACGAGGAGGCCCTCGCCCTGCTGGTTGCCGGAACCGGGCGCGGCGAGCAGGTGTTCGGCCTCGGCTCGGCGCTCGCCTCGGCCATGCGCAAGGTGGCCGACGCGCTCCCCGAGACCCACCGCGCCGCCGCGAGCGACGCCGCCCGGCGGCTGCTCGTCGCCCCCGAGACCGACCTGCTCTCCCGCCGCCCGGTCACCGGGGAACTGTCCGGCACCACCATGGCCGAGGTCCGCCGCGCGGTGCTCACCGGCCGCAAACTGCGCATCCACTACGCGCCCCCGGAGCGGACGCCGCAGTGGCGCACGGTCGACCCGATCGGCCTCGTGACCGTGCGCGACCGGGCCTACCTGCTCGCCACCAGGTCCGGCGCGGACCGCACCTACCGGCTGTCACGGGTCCTGGCGGCCCAGGCACTCGCCGAACCGGCACAGCGGCCCGACCGGGTCGACCTGGACCGCGTCTGGCGCGAACGCTGCGCGCGCTTCCTGACGGACGGCGACCAGGTCACCGTGCGGGTGCGGGTGAACCCGGCGCGGCGGGACGAACTGATCAGCACGGCACTGGCGGTCCGCGCCGCGAGGCCTACCGAGCAACCCGCCAGAGAACCTGGCAAGCAACCCACCGAAGAACTCGCCGAGCAACCTACCGAAGAACCTGCCGAGCAGCCCGCCGAGGGAGCCGACCCGGCCGGCTGGTCGCGGCTGGAGGTCACCTTCCAGGACGCGCGGCACGCCGAATGGGCGCTGTGGCAACTCGCCACGGACGTCGAGGCCCTGGCCCCGCGGTGGCTGCGCACCACCCTGCGCGACCGCGCCGCCGCGATCGCCTCCCGCTACGGCGCGTCGTCGTCCTGAGCCCGTGAGCGCGCGAGCCCGCGCGCCCCGGCCACGGAGGAACGCGCCGAGCCAGCGGCCCGCGCGTGTCACCTCACCAAGGCGTCCAGGAAGGGCGTACTGAAGACCCGGTGCGGGTAGTGACAGTCCAGCACGGCGACCATCTCGTCCCAGCCCGGACCCCCGCCGGCCCGATGGCTGTCGGGCACGCGACGGGCGAGCACGCCCCGGTCGGCCCTAGGCCGCCTCGTCCGTGTACGCCCAGCCCTTGGACCAATCGACGCGCAACGCCGCCCGCGTACCGTCGAACGTCCGCCACAGGAACCGCTCGACGTCCCGCAGGAAACGGTGCAGACGAGGCGTACCGGGCAGGGTGAGGATGTCGAGCCAGACGGCGGTGTCCCACTCCGGACGATCCGCCCGAGGCCCGACCGGGGAGAGCAGCGGGGGCCGTGCCCCGGGCACGCCGCTCCACGCCGGATCGTCCAGGCCGGTCACCCGGACCTCCACGGCACCGTTCACCGGATACTCGCCCCGCGCGCGGTACTCCCACAGCAGACGACGACAGTGACGCGTGAACTCCGCCAGCGCCCACTGCACATCGGCGCGGCGGACGAGCACGGCGTAACCGTTGGTGGTCATCCCGCAGTGTCGTGGGGCGCGGATAGTGCAGCAGCGCCCGGGACGGACCCCACAGGTCGCAACGCAGGCCCCCGGCCACCAGGTGGGTGAGCAGCTCGCCCGACAGCCCCGGAACATGCTGCCGGTCACCCGGTCGGGCATGGGGGCAGGCGTGGGACGGAACGGCGCCGTTGGGCTCAGTCGTCGGCGACGGCCGCCACGACGGCGGCGCGGCCGTTGGTCAGTCGGGTCAGCTCGGCGACGGTGGTGCGGAAGACGGTGTGCGGCATTCCGGCCCCCGTCCGTACATGGGGGTGCTCGTCCAGCGCGACGTCGACGAGGGTGCGCAGCGACTGTGGGTGGCCCACCGGTGCCACGCCCCCGACTTCCTGGCCGGTGACGGCGAGGACGTACGCGGGGTCCGCGCGGCGCGTCTTGCCGCGCGGACCCCGAGGAGCCGGGCGACGAGACGGGTGTCGACGCGGTGGGCTGCACTGGCGGATGAGCAGCGGTTTCACCACCGACGGAGAAGACGAGGCTGTTGACGACGGCGCCGACGGGACACCCGAGCCGGGCGGCGGTCTCCGCCGCGGTGGGGACCGCGGCCGGCAGCTCGACGATGTCCGCGGCGCTGCCGTACTCCCGGAGCGCCGCGCGGACCCGCCGTACTCTCTCGTGCATGAACTCTCTTGTGAGAATGACGGGTTGAAGGCGCGCGGCACTCGCGAACGGTGACGGCGACGCCGCTCACCGGCCGGGGGAGCGCCACGCGTCGGCGAGGACGGCCCACAGCTGCGCGTCATGACGCACGCCCTCATACGTCCACGCCTGGCGCCGGACACCTTCGAGCGTCATGCCGAGGCGCTTGGCGACCGCGGCGCTGCGATGGTTGTCGGCACGGCAGTGCCATTCCGCGCGGTGCAGTCCCCGGACGGTGAACGCCCAGTCCAGCAGCGCCCCGCAGGCACGGGTGACCAGGCCGTGGCCCTGGGCGGACGGCTCCAGCCAGCAGCCGATCTCGCATGAGCCGGCGGCGGCGTCGAAGCCGGTGAACATCACACCCCCGACCAGCGTCTCCTCCCGCCAGATGCCGTACAGGCGCGCTCCGTCGGCGGCCTGTCGTTCGGCGTACCGGGTCAGCGTGGCCCGCGCCCCGTCCAGATCCGTGGTGACGAACGCGGGCCCGACCCACGGGCGGATGTGGTCACGGGCCCGGTCCAGGTGGCCGGCGAACTCCTCGGCGTGCCAGACCTCCAGGGCGGCGAGGCGGGCGCCGCCGCCGAGCGGCAGTGAGAACACGAAGCACCTCCCATTCACATAACAAGCGTTACGGCAATGTAGCGTGGGACCATGCCACGCACCAAGGGAGATCACGAGGCCCGCCGGCGCGACGTCTCCGCGGCGGTCTGGCAGGTGATGGCCACCCGCGGCTTCGCGGGCCTGACCCTGCGCGCCGTCGCCGCCGAGCTCGGCGCGACCACCGGCCTGCTCACCCACTACTTCCCCACCAAACGCGCCCTGGTGGAGTACGCCCTCGACCTGCTCGAACAGCGAACCCTCTCCCGCCCCCGCCGAGAGACCGGCCAGGGCCTGACCGCCCTGCGGAACGCCCTGCTGGACATCCTGCCGCTCACCCCGGAGGCCACCGACACCAACCGGATCTGGGTCTCCTCCTGGGACACCGCCCTCTCCGACCCCCGCCTGAGCGCCGACTACGCCCGCAAGTACGCCAGGAGCCGCCAGCAACTGACCGAGCGCGTGGCCGCGGCCCAGGAACGAAGCGAACTGCCGCCCGGCGACCCGGCACACATCGCCGCCGGCGCCCAGTCCTTCGTCCTGGGCCTGGTCGTCCAGGCCCTCCTCGACCCGGCGTCCTTCCCGCCCCGGCGGCAGGTCGAGCTCCTGGACGACTACCTGGCCGCCCTCACCGGCCACGACGGCGGAGCCGAGGGAGCTCGTGGGGTCGTAGCCGAGTGCTGAGGCGTGATGCCGGGGACGAGCGCCCGTGCGTCCCGCACGCCCTCTGCCCGCCGGCCGACCGTGTGACGCATGGTCGAACGCATGGGGGACGCCTGGGAAGCGTGCGTGGGCCGCGGCGACGGCACGGACTGCCCCGACAGGGAGATCCTCGCCCCCGGCACGGGACCGCGGTGCGAGGAATGCCGGCACCACTGGGAGCTCGACCAGACCGAACCGGACCGGCGAGCGGCACCGGACGACGACCTGACCCGGCCGATGGGGGACCCGGGGGAGGTCGGGAAGGAAGACGCCGCGTAGTTTCGTGCGCACAGAAAACCGCTGGCGCGAGACCGCACCGCACGTGAGGATCGACCATCGGGGGCCAGCGCTCGGCGGAGGGAGACCGGCATGGTCGGTCGGGTGCAAGTGCTGCGGGTGGACGAGGGCAACCTCGACCGGCTCCTCGCGGTGGCCGTCGGGGACGCGGCACCCGAAGAAGTCATGCCCCCGGTGGCCGGAGGACCGGGGTGGACGACGGAACGGCAGGCGGCCTTCCGCGCATGGCACCGGGCCCGACGCGCCGGACTGGCCGGCCCGCTGGGCGAGAGCACCTACGTGATCACGTATGAGGGAGAAGTCGTGGGATCGGCTCGTCTGGCTCTCCGCGAGGGCCATGACGTCCTGGAGACCGGGATGTGGCTCGGCCGTACACATCGCGGACGCGGCATCGGCACCGCCACAGTCCGCCTCCTCCTCGACGAAGCCGCCGGAGCCGGTGCACGGGCCGTGGTCGCGGACACCACGACGCACAACACGTCGGCACTCGCCGCCTTGCGCGGCAACGGCGCGACGCTCACCGCGAACCACGACACCCAAGAGGTCCACGCCGAGCTGGTGTTGAGCAGGACGCTGCCGACGGCCGATCCGCGCGATGTGAGGTTCCGCCCATGACGGGTGCCCCGCAACTTCCCCTGGTGGTCCGGTGAGTGGCTGGTGGAGGTTCCTGGAGGAGCGGACCCGGCGGGAGGTCGACGCGGCCGTCCTGGACGATCGCCGGCTGCCGGCGGTCAGGTCTGTGTGGGAGGCGTTGCGTCCGCTGGGGCTGGGCTTGCACGAGGCGGAGCGGGTGGTCCGCGCACGCTATGACGTGCTCGGTGAGCGGGTGCGGCGAACGCCGCCCGACCCCCTCGACGTCACGTCGCTGGCAGCTCGCGCCGCGGCCCTGCCGGGCCGTGTCGTCGCGATCGAGGCCGTCTGGGACGGCGACACGGTCCACGGCTGGTTCGTGGAGCTGGTCGCGGTGCTGGACGGCCCGGCCCGGGAGGGCCACCTGGCGACCGTCCACGACCGTGCCGACGACCCTGCCGCGGCCCGCGCCGCCGAGGCCGGCCGCGACCTGTCCGACCACCTCGGGGTGCCGTTCCACTTCCCTTCCCCGGACGTCCCGGACGATGAGGCCCCTCGCCGGCGGACGGTCCACGGCCTGAGCGATGGATGGTCGACGTGACCGATGGACGGTGAACGTGCGATGACCTCGATCAAGGTCCCTGATGCGTGTGCGCCGGCTGACCGTCCCCGCCCAGCGTCCAGCGGTGCAGCCGGCCGCGGTCGCGTGTGAGCCAGGTGCCGTCCCCGAGCGCGGTGATGTCCTCGTCCACCGGAACGGGGTAGTGGATGTGGCCGAGGGGACGCAGTGTCTCCGCGTCCAGCAGCCAGTGCCGGATGCGCGGTTCCTCTGTTCCCGGGTACACCCGGCTTGGCAGGAGTACATGGCGTTCGTCGAGGACCACCGCGGAGAAGAACTCGTCGTTCTCCGGGTCGACGGCCAGCTCCGCCAGGTCCAGGAGCACCGTCCGCTGCCCGGAGCCGAGGTCGTACGTGGCAAGCTCGTCGCGGTCGTCATCGAGGAACAGGTACTCGGCGTACCGTTGGGTCAGCAGGCGGGAGCCGGGAAGGAAGCCCACCAGCGCGCGCATCCACGTACCGCCCAGGACCTCGAGACCGTCGGCGCGTGGCTCGGCCCACCAGGTCGACCAGCTGTGCCAGGCGGTCCAGCAGGAGACCACCACGGCGCCGCCGTCCGGACGCCAGGAGGCGACGGCGGCCGACGCCAGCGAACGGATCTGCCGCCGGCCGAGCACCTCGCCGGTCACCGCGTCCAGGAGCAGCAGATCGTCCCACGTGTAGTCGCGGCCCGGCTCCAGGTCGTACACCAGCGCCGCCTTGCGCCTGTCGGGTTCCAGTGTGGGCACGACGACGCTCACCAGCCGGCCGTCCGGACTGAGGGCGGGGGTGGAGTGCGCCCGGGCGGCACCGTGCCCCGGGGCGTGGCGCAGTTCCCAGCGCGGCTCCCCGCCGGGCCCCTGCGCCCGCACCGACGACACGCCGGCCACGAGGAAGCCGCCGTCGGGTGCGGGGACCGCGCGTTCCCCCTCCTGTGTCCGCAGGACGGCACTCGGGCGTGCGGTGTTCCCCGCGAGGAAGTCCTCACGGTCGTGGACCGCCACCAGATCCGGCGTGCGGAGAAGGAGCCGCCCTGCGTCCATGACCTCGACCGTGCCCCGCTCAGGCGTCGTGCCGAGCGGTGTCACGTCGATGCGTTCATCCCCCGTTGCGTTCATGACGCGCATGTTCGCAAGCCCCGCACCGGGCCCGCCAGCCGTTGTGCGCGGACGGCGGGCCAGTGGGCCGGCTGGGGCTATGCGGTGGTGAAGTCGGCCATCATGGCCATGTCTTCGTGCTCCAGGTTGTGACAGTGGAGCATGTACGTGCCGGGGTAGTCGGTGAAGCGGGTGACGATCTCGACGGCTTCGGCCGGGCGGAGGTCGACGGTGTCCTTCCAGCCGTGGTCGAAGGGCCCGATGTCGCGGTTGTTGCGCGAGAGGACCTGGAAGTGATCCAGGTGGACGTGGATCGGGTGGTGGAAGTTGGTGGTGAACCGCCAGATCTCGACCTGACCCAGTGCGGGGCGGGCGAGTGAGTTCCCCGGCTCGTACTCGGTGCCGTTGATGGTCCAGCCGACGTCGGAACCGCGGAAGTGGAAGTCGCGGGTGACGGTGGCCCGGCCGGGGTCCAGGCGGGGTACGTCGCTCAGCTTCCCGGGCACGGTGGTGTCGTCGCGGGGCGAGCCGGAGCCGACGTCGAAGCGCATGACCTGGGCGGTCGAGCCGTCGCCGAAGCGGTTGAGCAGGCGTACCCGTGTGCCGGGCCGGTAGCGGGAGAAGTCGACGACCACGTCGAAGCGTTCGGCGGGGGCGATCTCGAGCGTGTCGTGGCGGCGGGGCGCGTCCAGCAGCCCGCCGTCGCTGCCGATCTGGACGAAGCCGCCGCCGCCCTCGGGCTGCGGGTCCAACTGCAGTTTGTACAGGCGGGCGTTGGAGGCGTTGAGGAGGCGCAGCCGGTAGCGCAGCCGTCGCACCTGGTGCACCGGCCAGGGGGCGCCGTTGACGAGGATGACGTCGCCGAGGACCCCGTTCATGTAGGCGTCCGTCACGCCCGGGGTGCGCAATTGGGCGTCGAGCCAGGGGTACTGGAACGATCCGTCGGCGGCGAACGACCGGTCGGTGATCATGAGGGGGATGTCGCGGTCGCCGCGAGGCAGCGGCAGCCGCTCTTCCTCGTCGTCGTGCACGAGGTGGAATCCGGCGAGCCCCATCCAGACGGCCGCACCGGTGTAGCTCATGCGGTGGTCGTGGTACCAGAGCGTCGCGGCGCGCTGGTCGAAGGGGTAGGTGTAGGTGCGACTTCCCTCGGCGAGGTCCATCGCGCCGTGGCCCATGGCATGGCCGTGCGGTCCGCCGGTCATGTCCTGGTGGACGCGGTGGGCGTCGTAGGAGCCGTCGGCCGGCAGGATCAGCGAGGTCGGGTAGCCGTCGCTGGCGGCGGGAGTGTGGCCGCCGTGCAGGTGGACCACGGCGGGGCGGTCGAGCTCGTTGCGGTGGCGCACCACGGTGCGACGCCCGGAGCGCGAGACGATCGTCGGCCCGGGGAAGGTGCCGCCGTACGTCCACGCCGCGGTGCGCAGTCCGGGCAGGATCTCCAGTTCGGCGTGCTGCTGGGTGAGTTCGTACGTGTCGGTGGTGCCGTTCGAGGACACCGGCTCCAGCACCCGGGGGATCGGCAGGGGGGTGCGGAACGCGGCCGGCAGTTCGGCCCGGCTGGTCATCACCTTGCCGGGGAGGCCTTCGCGCGCGTAGCGGCTGAGGAGGGGCCAGCCGGCCGCGGTCAGGGCACCGGCGCCGAGCACCGTCGCCCCGGCGCCCAGAAGCGCGCGCCGCCTCACTTGACCGGCTCCGGCTGTACGGCCTCGTCCCGGGCGGGCACGGCAGGGGTCCTGGCGGGCAGCGGGGTGGTCAGCACGCGCTGCGCCAGCACCGCCAGGGCGCAGGCGAGGACGACGCCGAGCACGACGTGCAGGGCGACGCTGCGGGCGAGGCCGAGGGCGATCTGACCCACGAGCGCCACGACGATGACGATCGACGCGGGCAGGATCGACGTGGGCCCTCCGGAGCGGCGTACGAAGAAGGCGGCGACGGCCATGAGGACGGCGACCACGGTGATGACACGGCCGAGCGTTCCGTGGAGCGCCAGCATGTCGAAATGACCGCCCAGGAAACCTCCGGCGAGGGCGACCTGGGCGAGCATCAGAATCGACTGGACTGCGGCGGTGATGCGTAAGGACAGCAGGGAGGGACGCAAAGACATAGGGGTGATCCAACCCGGACGGCCGACGGCCCGCAACCCGAATCCGCCCTTTCGGCACGGCACTTGGGCGAGCCTCAAGGCATTCTCCAGATTGGCAAAGTGCGGGCAAAGCCGGTGGGTGAACCCGATGACTCCGACGGGTGAACCCGGGGGTGTTTATTGGGCGAGGATGAGGGTGGTGGGGGTGTGGGTGGGGTGGTG